>NZ_JBPQTP010000025.1:0-66982 GCF_051386395.1 Micromonospora sp. URMC 106 | reverse complement strand
CCGTCGCGTCGGACGCCGGCCCCGCGTCGACACGAACTGGTACGACATCACCGCGAACCCGGGGTCGCGCAGCAGCTTGCGGAACGCCTCCAGCTGGCCGGGCGACAACCCCGCCTCGAGCAGCTCGGGCTCCAGCTGGCGGGAGTTCGTCGCGTACAGCGACGCGCCGACCGAGCCGCCGGGCCAGCTCTGCGAGTGGGTCACCGTGTCGACGTCGACCAGCCCCGCCGACGCGAGCTGCCCGTGCACGTCCTGCGCCCAGGCCAGGTCGGCGCCGTGGCTCTGCAGGATGCCGAGCATCGCGTCCGTCACCTGGGCGAAGAGCTTCGCCGCGTCGTCGCTCGGCGCGGTCAGCACGCGCAGCGGCGCGGTGCAGTCGAACTCCTCGACCACCAGCCATCCGCCCGGGGCCAGCGCGCCGGTCAGCGTGGCCAGCACGCGCCGCCGCTCCGGCAGGTGCAGCAGCACCAGCCGGGCGTGGATCAGGTCGAAGGCCTCCCCCGGCGGCGGCTCGTCGCGCACGTCGTGCCGGCGGACGTCGAGGTTGGCCGTCGGGGCGAGGTGCGCCGTGTCGATGTCGGTCGCCAGCACGCGGCCCGCCGGGCCGACCGCCTGGGCCATGCGCCGGGCGACCGAGCCGCCACCGGCGCCGATCTCCCAGCACACGCCGCCCGGGGCGAGCACCGGGGCGGCGATCCGGCCCACCGTGATCGGATCCAGGAACGACTCCAGCGCCCGTAGTTGGGGCACGGCCTCCGGGGAGCCGTTGTCGAAGGTGTACTCGGTGTCACGGATGTCTGTCGGCATCGTTGCTCACCCCTGTCGAGGATGGTCGGGTCAGGTGCGCGGAACCGGCCCAGAGCCCGGGCACCGGCCGGGGAGCCGGCGGCTCCGCGACCGCGGCGACGCTGAGCATCGCCGCCAGCCGGCCCGGGTCGGCCCGGGCCTCGTCCGCCGGCCGGTCGTAGACCACCCGGCCGTACTCGAGCACCGCGATCCGGTCGGCGATCTCGATGGCGTGCTGGAGCTGCTGCTCGACGAGCAGCACGGTCAGCCCGGTCCTGGCCAGGGCGCCGACCAGGTCGCGCACCCGGGCCGCGAGGTCGGGGGCGAGCCCCTCGCACGGCTCGTCGAGCAGCAGCACCCGGGGCTGGCCGAGCAGGGCCCGGGCGATCGCCAGCATCTGCTGCTCGCCGCCGGAGAGCTGGTCGCCGCGGTGGCGCAGCCGGGCCGCCAACCGGGGCAGCAGCTCCAGGATCCGCGCGACCGTCCACCCCTCGCCGCCGGGCGTCGCCGCCCGCCACGGCGCCGCCGCGAGGGCGAGGTGCTCGGCCACGGTCAACCGGGAGAAGACCCGCCGGCCCTGCGGGACGAGGCCGACGCCGCTTCGGGCGATCCGGTGCGGCTGCCGACCGGCGACCTGCACCCCGCCGATCTCGATGCGCCCGCCGGAGGGCCGCACCAGTCCGGCGACGGCGTGTACGAGGGTGCTCTTGCCGGCACCGTTGCGGCCCACCACCGCCTGCACGGTGCCGGCCGCCACCTCGAGGGTGACCTCGTGCAGCACGATCCCGCCGGCGTAGCCGGCACAGAGCCGTTCCGTCCGCAGCATCAGGACACCCCCTCCGCGTATGCCTGCCGGACCGGGGCGGAGGCGCGGATCTCGGCCGGCGTCCCGGTGGCGACCGTCCGGCCGTCGCGCAGCACGGTCACCCTGTCGCAGAGCGCGTACACCAGGTCCAGCCGGTGCTCGACCAACAGCACCGCGACGGCGCGCGGCAGGGCCCGCAGGAACTCCACCAGCCGGGCGACCTCGACGACGGACAACCCGGCGGCCGGCTCGTCGAGCAGCAGCAGCCTCGGCCGGCCGGCCAGCGCCATCGCGATCTCCAGTTGCCGACGCTGCCCGTGGGCGAGCTGGCCGGCGGGGATCCCGTCGACGTCGCGCAGGCCCACCCGCTCCAGCATCGCGCCCGCCGTCCGCTCGGCGGCGCGCCGCTTCGCGCCCGGTCGCCACCGGCCGGGCCGTACCGCGTGGGGCAGCGCCGCGACCACCACGTTCTCGGTCGCGGTCAGGGTCGACCAGACGGCGGGGCGCTGGTGGATCCGGCCGATGCCCCGCCGGGCCCGGGCGGCCGGGCCGAGCCGGGTGACGTCCCGACCGGCGAGGAGCACCCGCCCGCCGCCCGCCGGGGTCGCTCCGCCGAGCACGTCGAGCAGCGTGGTCTTGCCCGCCCCGTTGGGCCCGATCAGGGCGTGCCGCTGGCCGTGGTCGATCCGCAGGTCCACCCCGTCCAGCGCGGCCAGCGAGCCGTAGCGCACGGTGAGGCCCTCGGCGGACAGCAGTGGGGTCATGCCCGTGCTCCCGTCGGCGCCGGTCGCTCCGGGGTCGGACCGGGAGGGCGTGCCGCGAGGCCCGGGAGCCGCCGGCCCCGCACGGCCGGCGGCCGGTGCCCGTCGCCGGGGAGCAGGTGGACGGTGACGACGAACGCCACCCCCAGCACCAGGGGCGCGTACCCGGGGAGCACGCCGAACAGCCAGTCGCGGCCGGCGATGACGATCGCGGCGCCCACCAGGGCGCCGCCGACCGATGCGGTACCGCCGATCACCACCCCGAGCAGCAGCAGGGCGGAGGTGTCGAAGCCGAAGTCGGCCGGCGAGACGAACTGCTGGGCCACCACCAGCAGGGAGCCGGCGGCGCCCGCGACCGCGCCCGCGGCGACGTGCACCCCGGCCACGTGCACCGGCACCCGGTGTCCGCTGGCCCGCAGCCGCGCCTCGTCGTCCCGGCCGGCGCGCAGCAGCAGGCCGACCCGGCTGCGCAGGATCAGCAGCACCGCGCCGACCAGCACGGCGACGACCACGAGGGTGTACAGGTAGCGCGCCCGGTCGGTGGCCAGGACCGGCAGTCCCCACAGCGGACGCACCGGCGGGATCCCGGCGAGGCCGTCGGTGCCGCCGGTCACCGACCGCCACCGCCCGACGACGGTCACCACGAGCTCGCCGACCGCCAGGGTGATCATCAGGACGACCACGCCCCGCGCGGACACCACGAGCGGGGCGGTCGCCGCGGCCAGCGCCGCCCCGGCCGCCGCCGCGACGGCCAGGTGCACCACCCCCACGTCGGAGAGTTGGCTGCCGAGGACCGCGCTGGCGTAGGCCCCCGCCGCGTAGGGCGCGGTCTGCCCGAGGGTGGGCAGCCCGGCGACGCCCGTGAGCAGGGCGACGCTCACCCCCACCAGGCCGAGCGCGAGGGTGCGGGCGAGCAGCGCCGCGGTGTAGTCGTCGACCGCCCACGGCGCCAGCACCAGACCGGCCAGGACGAGGACGGCGACACCGCGCCGCAGCGCGCGCACCGCCTCGTCCCTCACGTCGCCCTCCGGGCCGCGGCCAGGCCCCGCGCCCGCACCGCGAGGACGGCGGCCATGGCGGCGAAGAGCAGGAACGGGGCGGCCGACGGCGCGAGCGCCACCCCGAGGGTCTGGATCTGCCCGACGGCCAGCGCGGCGAGCAGGGTGCCGGTCATGGACCCGAGGCCGCCGAGGACGACGACCACCAGCGACAGCAGCAGCACGGCGTCGGCGGTGTCCGGTCCGGGGCCGATGATCGGCGCGCCGAGCACGCCGGCGGCGCCGGCCAGCGCCCCGGCGGCGGCCAGCACACCGACCCGGATCCAGGCCGGGCTCACCCCGAGGACGGCCACCATCTCGGCGTCGTCGACGGCCGCGCGGACCAGCATCCCGGCCCGGGTGCGGCGCACCGCGAGGTGCAGCAGGCCGGCGAGCGCGGCGGCGACGACGATGAAGACCAGCCGGTACGCCGCGTAGCGGTGCCCGGCGACGACCACCGACCCGTCCAGCGCGGCGGGCACGCGCACCGGTGGGTCGTCCGGCCCGAACGCCGCCACGAGCAGGCTGCCCCCGGCCAGCGCCACCCCGAAGGTCAGCAGGGCCTGGGTGAGGTGGCTGCGCGCGGCGGCCCGGGTGAGCAGCGCGGCGACCAGCGCGCCGGCCGCGGTGGCGGCGGCGACCCCGACCGCCAGGGCCAGCACCAGGCTCGGCCAGCCACCGTCGAGCAGCGCGGCGGCGGTGTACCCGCCGATCGCGAAGAGGGTGCCGTGCGCCAGGTTCAGGATGCCGGCGACGCCGAAGGAGAGCACCAGCCCGGCCGCGGCGACGAAGACCAGCAGCCCGTAGGCCACCCCGTCCAGGGCCGGGACCAGGTACGGATCGATGCGGATGTCGACCGCCACGGCGCTCACCCGCCGACGGTGGCGAGGTCACCCACGACGGTGTTGGACAGCGCCCGGCCGTCCTGGCGTACCTGGCGCAGGTACCACTTCTGCACGGGCGCGTGGGTGGTCGGCGAGAACTGCCAGGTGCCGCGCGGGCTGGCGATCTGGCCGAGCTGGCCGATGGCCGCGTTGATGCTCTCCGGGGTCGGGTCGCTCCCGGCCGCCGCGATGGCCCGGTCCAGCACGGCCGCGGCGTCGTAGGAGGCCATGGCGTACGTCGTCGGGGAGCCGTCGTTCTTGGCCTTCCAGGCGGCCACGAAGGCGCGGTTCTCGGCGTTGTCCAGGTCGGGCGAGTAGTTGAGCACCGAGTAGATGTCCCGGGCCGCCTCGCCCTGGGCGTCGAGCACCCCGCCCTCGGTCAGGAAGCCGGCAGCGTAGAGCGGCAGGTCCCTGATCTCCGACTGCGCGTACTGCTTGACGAAGTCGACGGCCGCGCTGCCGGCGTAGAACGTGTACACGGCGTCCGCGCCCGAGGCCTTGATCCGGGCGAAGTACGGGGTGAAGTTGGTGGTCGTCGGGAACGGGGTGAAGGTGGTCTTGCCGTCGGGGTTGGCCAGGGTGCCGCCGGCGGCGACGAACGCGTCGGTGAAGCCGCGCAGCTCGTCCCAGCCGCCCTGGTAGTCCGGGCCGATGGCGTAGACGCTGCCCTTGACGTTGTCGCGCACGTGGCGGGCGATCGCCTCCCCCGGCTCGTCGGAGAGGTACGAGGTGTGCCAGATCCGCGACACGTCCTTGAGCTCCGGGCGACCGTTCGAGCCGACGAACGGCACCTTCGTCTCGTTGAGCAGCGGGTAGACCGCGGCCACCGAGCCGCCGCCGACGACTCCGGTGAGCGCGACCACGCGGTCCTGCTTGAGCAGTTTCGTCGCGGCGGGCACCGCGGTCGCCGCGCCGTTGCCCTCGTCGGCGACGACGAGCTCCACCTGCCGACCGCCGAGCTTGCCGTCGTGCGTGGCCAGGTAAAGCTCGAAGCCGGCGCGGATCTCCTTGCCGACCGCCTGGTACGTGCCGGACAGGGACGCCAGCAGCCCGATCTTGATCGATCCGGTGGAACCGGCGCCCCGCCCGCCGTCGGCGCAGGCGGCCGCGGCGAGCAGGACGAGGGCGAGCAGGGCCGCGGTGCGGGCACGGCGGCGCCTGGGGATGGTCACAGACATGTCTTCTCCTGCGGGGGTGGGAGTTCCGGCGACGGGTGCCGGGTGTCAGCGGCTGCGGCTCAGGGCCGCCCGCGCCGCGGGGGTCAGGGCGTCGCCGATGCGGTTCGCCAGCTCGGTCATCTCGTAGGAGACCTTGCCGACGTCGCACTGCGGGTCGGCGAGCACGAGCAGGGACGCCCCGTCGTTGAAGGCCATGGAGAACATGAAGCCGCCCTCGAGCTGGGTGACGTTGGAGATCACCGCGCCGGCGTCGAAGAAGGCCGCCGCGCCGCGGAGCAGGCTCACCAGCCCGCTGCCGGTCGCGGCCAGCTGGTCCGCCCGGTCCGGCGGGAGGCCGCGGGTGGCGGCCACCATCAGGCCGTCGCTGGAGATCGCGATCGCATGGCTGACCTCGGTGGCGCGCTCGGCGAAGGCGTCCAGCAGCCAGCCGAGATCCTGTTGGTCGGTCACGTGCTCTCCCTGTCGGGTCAGTTGTTGATCAGGTTGGGCCGGCGGCCGGCGACGCCCCGCGCGTACGCGGCCATCGCGGTGGCGACCTGGGCCGGGTCGCGGTGCTCGGAGCGCTGCCGCGGCACCGTGACGCCGCCCGGCACCAGGTGTCGTTGCGGCTGACGCCGCGGCAGACCGGACGTGGTGGTGGCGACGACCTCGGGCGCGTCGGCCCGGGCGGCGGTGCGCCAGGCGTCGTCGGCGGGGCCGGCCCACGGCGTCCCGTTCGGGCCGTCGTCGTGGCTGGCCCGGAACCAGTGGTTGACCTCGTCGAAGATGACGAGTTCCTCGGTGGGTTCGTCACCTCGCCCGGGCGGTGCCGGCGCGGGCCGGAACACCGGCGCCACGGGCAGCGCCCGGTCGGCCGCCGGCCTCCCGGCCCACGGCTCCGGCGCCGCCCGGTACACCGGCGGCGCGGCGGTGGTCCGCGCCGCCCGCCGGGACGGTCGGGTGGGCGTGAGCAGGAACTCCTCCGGGGGCAGCGACCGGATGATCGCCCTCGGCAGCGCCGCTTCGGCGATGGTGCCGCGGCGGGGGCCGGGACGGAGCTGGACGACCACGCCGAGCCGGGCGGCGAGCTGCCCCACGACGACCAGCCCCATCGCCCGTACGGCCGCGACATCGATGGCGGGCGGGCGGGCCAGCAGGTCGTTGAGCTGTTGCCGCCGCTGCGGGGACAGCCCGACGCCCTCGTCGCCGACCTGGACGACGACCCGGTCGCCGAGGCTGCGGCCGGTCACCCACGCCTCGGTCCCCGGCGGGGAGTAGCCGGTCGCGTTGTCCATCAACTCGGCCAGCAGGTGCACGACCTCGTCGACGGCGTCGGCCGCGACGGCGACGTCACCGTCGACCATGCCCAGGCGGATCCTGGCGTAGTGCTCGATCTGGCTCTGCGCGGCCTGGAGCACCTGTTGCAGCGGTACGTCGTGCTGGCGTACCCGCCCGACTCCCACCCCGCCGAGCACCAGCAGGCTGGCGTTGATCCGTCCCATCCGGGTGGCCAGGTTGTCCAGCGTGTACAGCTGGTCGAGCCGCTCGGGGTCGGTCTCGTCCCGCTCGACCTTGTCGACCTGCGCCAGCACCGCGTCGACCAGCCGCTGCTCGCGGCGGCTGAGGTGGATGAAGATGTCGGCCGTGTTGGCCCGCATCACCGCCTGCTCGGCCGCGGTGCGCACGGCCGCCCGGTGCACGGCGGCGAACGCCTCCCCCACCTCGCCGATCTCGTCGCCGCTGGACGGTTCCAGGGCGTCCTCGGACTGCCGGTGGGCCAGCTCGTCCGGGTCCACCGACGAGCTGCCCGGGTTCTGGAGCCGGGCCACCACCTGCGGCAGCCGTTCGAACGCGACCGCGTTCGCCGCGTCCCGCAGCCGGCGCAGGCGCCGGGTGATCTGCCGGGCCACCGCCCAGGTGACCAGGGCGGTGAGCAGCAGGGCCGCCACCGCGGCGGCCGCCTCCACGGCGGTGCGCCGCCGCTGGTCGGTGTGGGCGGCCCGGATGTCGTCGAGCACCGCCGCGTCGACCCGTTGGCGCAGCTCGGCCAGGCGGACGGACCACTGCTGGGTCGCGGTGACCCAGGCGCCCAGGTCCAGCCGCAGCCGGCTCCCCGAGCGGGTCCTCGACACCTCGTCCTGCATCCGTTGCAGCAGCAGGGCGTCCTCGCCGCTGCCGGCCTGCTCCCACCAGCCCCGCCAGGCGGGACGGGCGAGCGCCAGGAACGACAGGCTGGACTCGGTGAAGCCGGACCGGGCGGCGGTGATGTCCTGCTGCACGGCGGGGGTCAGCTGGCCGGCCGCGACCGCGCGCAGGACGGCGACCTGCTGCTGGCCGGCCGCCTCGGCCGCCTTCGACAGCGCCGCGGAGGCCCGCATGCCGTCGGCGATCCGCGCGTTGACCACCCCGAGGGTGACGCTCTCGCGGAGGCTGAGCAGGTCTGCGATCGCGATCCGGTAGCTGAAGGTCATCGCCGACACCGAGGCGTGCGCCGCCGTACGCACCTGCGCGCGCAGCGGCGGCAGGCCCTGAAGCGCCAGGTCGATCCGCTGCAGCGCGGCCCGACCCGTGGCGGGCCCGGCGGGCACCCGGGTCCGCTGCCGGTGGTAGCGGGCGACGGCGGCGTCGGTGGCGTCGGTGGCGTCCGCGAAGGCTTCCTGCTGCTCCGACGCGCCGCGGCTGAGCAGGTCGGCGGCGGCGACGCGCTCGCGTTGCAGCCGGTGGGCCAGGTCGCCCGCCTCGGCGCCGAGTTGCGCCATGACGCCGAGGTCGCTCGCCCGGGTCGTCTGGCGGGCGCTCTCGGTCAGCGCGAGGCCGGCGAAGCCCATCACGGCGACCAGCGGTGCCGCGACGATGAGGCGCATCCGGGTGGCAATCTTCCAACCGCGCCGGCGGGTCGGGTAGGGTCGGGCCGCGTGGGACCTCGTGCTCGACGCCAAGACTGACTCCCGCGACTCATCTAAGACGGCCTATGTGCACCTTGCCGTATGCACGTCTCATTCCGCCGGAACCCGCGCCCCGAGACCAGACCCGACGGTGGTACAAACAGCCCGTACCACGATCTGTACCCAGCGTCAGCAACGCCGCCCCGGCCCGGGTGCCCCGGCCGCCGCGCAGGTCAGGACAGGCCGGAGCGCCCGCTCGACGGGTGCGGCGGCACGTCCGTCTCGGGCTGGACGCTGAGCACCTGGTCGATCAACTCGCGCAACTCGTCGATCGCCGCCACGACCGCCTGCGGATCGCGCGCGTCGCGCCGCACGACCGCCGGCGCGGCGGCCGCATCGAGACGCGCCACCTCCCCGAACCGGGGACCCCGGCGACCGTCCGCCGCCAACTGCTCCGCCGCGACCTGTGGCCACAACGCCGCCAGGCGCCCGCCGGTGCCGAGCACCTCGTCGCAGCGGACGGCGAACTCGTGGCTGCCGTACCGGCGACCGGACTCCACCGCGGCGACCGTCTCCCGACTGAACCGCACCCGCTCCGCGAGCGCCCGCTGAGTCAGCCCCTGCCGGGTACGCCAGGCGCGCAGTTCGGCACGAAACCGGTGGATGGCACCGGAGCCAGCGGCGCTCGACGGGGGCGTGCGATCCATGTGTTCACCTTCACGACGCCGATCGACCGGCATCGGTATCGGCATCAATCGACGTTGGGCGATGACTGGACATTCGCAGGGGACAATTCTTAACCCATGAAGCGACGGGTGTGAAGACGTGACGTCATAGAGTGGTCACCCGCCCCGGCTCGACGGCCCGCGGTCGGCCGGGCGGATCCGCCCGCACCCGGCCGGAATCCCACCCCTCGGCGGGCCGCCGAAGGAGCACCCTCCGCCTCCTCTGAGCAGGGTCGGCGCACCACGACACCGTCGTCCGGCCGCCGGTCACCCCGCGACAGGCGCCGCCGGACCGGCGGACGGCACCGTCGCGTCGATGACCACCGGCAGGCTCCGGTGCGCCCGGAACGCGATATTCGCTTTGTATGAACGGCGGTGGTCGGATGTTAAGCGCAGGCCCGGAATTGCCGTGGCGAGCCGGACCAACGCCACCCGCGCCTCCAGTCGCGCCAGTGCCGCACCGATACAGAAATGGGGCCCGTGCCCGAAAGACAGGTGGCCGTCCGCGTCGGGCCGGTGCGGGTCGAATTGGTCCGGCCGGGAGAACACCGCCGGATCCCGGTTCGCGGCGCCGATGAGCAGCAGGCAGCGCGCCCCCGCCGGGATCGTGACACCGCCCAGGGTCACGGGCCGGCGGGTCACCCGCAGCCAACCGTCGATGGCGGGCGCGTAGCGCAGCGTCTCGGTCAGGAACCCGGGTATCCGCCGCGGATCCTCGGCGATCGCCCGCCACCCGTCCGGGCTCGACAGCGCCCGGTCCAGCGCGTGGGCGAGCAGCCCTGCCGTGGTCTCGTGCCCGGCGACCAGGAGGTTGAACACGATGCTCGCCACCTCGGCCGCCGTGAGTACCTCGTCGTCGCCGTCGCGGTACGCCAGCAGCCGCCCGACGTAGTCGTCGCCGTAGCGGCCACCGTCGAGCCGGACGCGCACCAACTCCTGGCAGTAGCGCCAGAACTCCAGCAGGCCCCGCGCGAGCCGGACCTGCTCGCCCGGGTCGGGCTGCCCCCAGATCAGTGCGATCTGGCCGTCCGCCCAGGCCCGGACCCGCCCGACGTCCACCTCGGGCACGCCGAGGATGTCGAGCACGACCAGCAGGGGCAGTTCGGTGGTGAACTCCGCGACGAGGTCGGCCTGCCCGCCGGAGCGGGCGACGAGCCGGGACACCAGTTCGTCGACCCGACGCCGGACGATGTCGCCGTACTGGTGCTCGACGCGTTCGGGTGTGTTGGCGAAGGTAGCCCGCAGGGCTCGCCGGGTCCGGGGGTGCACCGGGGGGTCCGCGGCGGCCGTGGTGGGCGGCGCGTCGATCCGGGCGATCACGTCCATCGCCTCGGGACAGACGTCGTACACCGGCGCGAGGGTGAGGGCGTTGCCGAAGGTCGCGGCGTCACCGAGCGCGCGGCGGACGTCGGCGTGCCTGGCGATCAACCACAGCCCCAGGTCCGGGTCGTGGTGCACCCCGTCGGACTCGTCGAGGAGCCGCCGCCACACGTACGCCGGATCGGCGAGATACGCCCCCACGAACGGATTCAATCGCATGACCGCCTCCTGGAGTGCCATGGCTGCGCCACGGAATTGCCGAGCGCCCTCCGGGCTCCGGTTATCGCCGCACGCCCTCACGGTGCGTCAATTACGAGATGAAGTCAATATCAGTCTTCTTCAATGCGTTTATTCGCGATTTCACGTCGTCGTGAACGCGCGCACCATTTCGTCCTGCAACTTGCGAGGCGCGCCTTGCCCGGAACCACCGCGATGAACAGGGTAAACGACGCAGCGGCGCGCATCGGGCGACCGCACCGACCCGCCGCCCGCGTGTCCCGAATGGCCCCCGAAAGGCGGGCGCGCCGCCGCCCGGGGCGGACCACGGCGGGCCCGGGCGGCATTCATTTCCCACGCCGGCAAACAGGTCGACGGTCGCTGCGGCGACTTTCGGTACGCCCAGGGGCCGGCCACCGGTGGATCGCCTCGGGTCGCGCCACCTCGACATCGGCACCCCGCGGTCCGTGGTGCTCGACGCCACCGGCCCCGGTGCCGTCGTGCTCATCGCCGCCGTGGCGACCACCGCGCTCCGGGTCGTCGGCCGGGGCCCGTTCGGCGAACCCCGCCCCGACGAGGCACATGGCACGATGCGCGACGCTCCGACCAGCCGGATGCGGGTGGCGCGGCCACCAGGGGCGGCACGGTGCCCGCGGCACCGGCGACCGGGAAAGCCGTGACACCGGTGTCGCCGAGGCGCCGCCCCGTCGGGGGGGGGGGGGGGGGGGGGGGGGGGGGGCCGGTCGGCGGGGCGCTCCTCGGGGCGTCGCGCCGGCCGGCCACACCCGCCGCCGCACCAGCCCGGGCGTGGAAACCGCGCGAGCTGGGTATCACCGCCGGCCATGAGCACGAGCACCGCGGCGGCCGCCGCCCGGGTGGGCACGGTCGCGGTCGTCGCCCACCGCAGGAAGACACTCGGCGGCGGCCTCGACGAGCTGCGCGCCGAGCTGGCCGGCGCCGGGGTCGAGGACCTCATCTGGTACGAGGTGCCGAAGAGCCGCAAGGCGCCGAAGAAGGTCCGCAAGGCGCTGAAGAAGGGTGCCGAACTGATCTTCGTGTGGGGCGGCGACGGCATGGTGCAGCGCTGCGCCGACGCCCTCGCCGGCTCGGGCACCGCCATGGCGATCCTGCCCGCGGGCACCGCCAACCTCTTCGCCGCCAACCTCGGCATCCCCGAGGACCTGCCGGAGGCGGTCCGGATCGGCCTGTACGGGCCGCGCCGGGCCCTGGACCTGGGCAGGCTCAACGGCGAGCACTTCGCCGTCATGGCCGGCGCCGGCTTCGACGGCGACCTCATCCGCGACGCCGACCGCACCCTCAAGGGCCGCTTCGGCCGCCTCGCGTACGTGTGGACGGGGCTGCGGCACGTCCGCGGCGAGCTGGTCCGCACCCGGATCACCGTCGACGGCGCCGAGTGGTTCGACGGCGAGGCGAGCTGTGTGCTGTTCGGCAACGTCGGCACGATCACCGGCGGCATCCCCGCCTTCGACGACGCCCGCCCGGACGACGGCTGCCTGGAGGTCGGCGTGTCCACCGCCGACGGCGCGGTGGACTGGGCGCGCACCCTCGGCCGGATGGCCGCCGGCCGCTCGGAGGAGTCGCCGTTCGTACGCATCACGCGCGGCCGCAAGGTCAAGGTCCGCCTCGCGGCGCCGCGCAGGTACGAACTCGACGGCGGCGCCCGCAGGGAGGTCACCAAGCTCAAGGTGCGGGTCGTCCCCGGCGCGCTGACGGTCTGCTGCCCCGAACCCGTCTCCTGACCGCGGCGGCCTCGCCGCGGCCGGTGGCGGCGGAGGCGACGCCGCCGGCCGCGGCATCCGTCATGGGCCGGGGCGGCGACGAGTGGCATCGGAGGCGGTGCCGAGCGAGGCACCGGCTGGTCTGCGGGCGGTGCCCGCACTCGCGGCCGGGCGATCCGCAGCACCAGCGCCCCGACGATGCCGTGGAGCGGGGCCCGCTGGGCGTCCCGGGTGAGGCGCCGGCGCGTGTAACGCCCACGCGACCTGCGACGCTACCGACTTTCGTCGGTCTGGAGGAAAGTACCGTCGGCGCTGACGAAAGGTCTGGACACGCTGACGGCAAGTTAGTAGTGTCGGGACACATCGATATGTTTCCTCGAGATGAACCGGCGGCGCGGTGAATCTCGACCGTGGCTCCAGGCGGCGCAACACGTCCGGCGGCCACGGGTAGGACCAGGGATGGCACCCCGGGTCGGCGCTCCACGCAAGCGCCCCGGTGCGCGAGCGCGCCGTGGCTTGACCGATGCCCGTCCCTTCTCGCTCGCCTGCCGTCGACCCCGACGCGGCACCACTGTCTGACCGCGCGCGATCGGCTCGCCGCCGGCCCCAGGCAGACCCGTTCACCGAGACGACCGTGACAGCTGGTCACGGCCGAGGATCCCGTGCGGCCAGGGAGGGGGCGCACAGGTTGTCGAGACGGAGACACTTGTCGATCTCATGAAGGGTGCGCACGGGCATGTGACGACGTTCGACCTGGATCCGCGGAAGGTGTTCCTGCCCCCTGTCGTCCCCGAGCGGCTCCCGCAGCCTCGGGACGCGTAGCGCTGACTACTCATGGCACCGACCGGCCGATGCACGCCGCGCCGGTGTCCCCCTCGGACCGTGAAAGAGGCATCCATGAACGGGTACTCACCACCCGGCCGGCTCTCCAGGGGCCGGCTCCGGAGATCGATTGCGGCAATCGCCACGGCAGCCCTGCTGCTGGTGACCGCGGGACTGGTGGCGGTTCCGGCGAGCGCGCGACCGGTCGACGGGGAACGGGCCCGGACAGCCGCCCCGAGCGACCCGTCCCGGCAGCTACAGGCCCAGGTGCTCACGTGGACCGCCGGCGACAACTTCCTCTCGTACCTCTCGGCGCCCACCACCGCCGTTGCCGGACCGGCGACGCTCGTGTTCGAGAACAGCGCCGCGACCGGCAACACCACCGGCATGCAGCACACCCTGACGTTCGACACGGGGAATCCGGCGTACAACAGCGATGTCGACGTGAACATCCTGGCCGACCCGACGGACGCCAACGGCGGCCGGTGGACCGTCGACGTCGTGCTGTCGCCCGGCACCTACCGCTACTTCTGCGCGATCCCGGGCCACGGCGGGATGGCCGGCCTCCTGGTGGTCACCGGCGGTGGGTCGGACACCACGCCCCCGACCGCGTCGGCCGCCGTGTCGGGTGCGCGCAACGACGACGGCGCCTACCTCGGGGCGGCGACCGTCACGCTGTCGGCGACGGACACCGGGTCGGGCGTGGACCGGATCGAGTACTCCCTCGACGGCGGCGCCTACGGCACCTACGCCGCGCCGGTCACGGTCAACCAGCCGGGGCAGCACACGCTCAGCTACCGCGCCACCGACAAGGCGGGCAACACCTCGACCCCGCAGTCGGTGTCGTTCACCGTGGTGGAGCCGCCGAAGCCGGACACCACCGCGCCCACCGCGACGGCCGCGGTGACCGGGCAGCGCAACGACGCCGGCGCCTACGTCGGCAGCGCCACCGTGACGCTGTCGGCCACCGACACCGAGTCGGGCGTGGACCGGATCGAGTACTCCCTCGACGGGGGCGCCTACGCCGCGTACTCGGCGCCGGTCACGGTCAACCAGCCGGGCCAGCACACGGTGGCCTACCGGGCCACGGACAAGGCGGGCAACACCTCCGCCGCGCAGTCGGTGTCGTTCACCGTGGTGGAGCCGCCGAAGCCGGACACCACCGCACCCACCGCCACGGCGACGCTCACCGGTGAGCGTGACGACAACGGCGCGTACGTGGGCTCGGCGACGGTGACGCTGTCGGCCACCGACACGGAGTCGGGCGTGGACCGGATCGAGTACTCCCTCGACGGGCAGCCGTACGCCACCTACCCCGCGCCGGTCGCGGTGACCCAGCCCGGCCAGCACACGCTGAGCTACCGGGCGACGGACAAGGCGGGGAACACCTCGGCCGCGCAGTCGGTGTCGTTCACGGTGGTGCGACCGCCGGCGCCGGACACCACGCCGCCGACCGCCTCGGCCGCGGTCTCCGGGCAGCGCGACGACGCCGGCGCGTACGTGGGCTCGGCGACGGTGACGCTGTCGGCCACGGACACCGAGTCGGGCGTCGACCGGATCGAGTACTCCCTCGACGGGGGCGCGTACGCCGCGTACTCGGCGCCGGTGACGGTCAACCAGCCGGGGCAGCACACGCTGAGCTACCGGGCGACGGACAAGGCGGGCAACACCTCGGCCGCGCAGTCGGTGTCGTTCACCGTGGTGCGGCCACCCGCCCCGGACACCACGCCACCCACGGCGAACGCCACGGTGAGCGGCCAGCGGGACGGCGCCGGGGCGTACGTCGGCTCCGCCACGGTCACCATCTCGGCCACCGACGCCGGCACCGGCGTGGACCGCGTCGAGTACTCCCTCGACGGGCAGCCCTACGCCGCCTATTCGGCGCCGGTCACCGTCAACCAGGTCGGCCAGCACACGGTCAGCTACCGGGCCACCGACAAGGCCGGGAACACCTCGGCAGCCCAGTCGGTGTCCTTCACGGTGGTCGACCCGCCGGCCCCGGACACCACCCCGCCGACCGTCACGGCGGCGCTCACCGGCCAGCTCGACGACCAGGGCGCCTACCTCGGCAGCGCCACCGTCATCCTCACCGCCGCCGACGCCGGCTCGGGCGTGGACCGCGTCGAGTACTCCCTCGACGGGCAGCCGTACGCCCGCTACTCGGCGCCGGTCACCGTCAACCAGGTCGGCCAGCACACGGTCAGCTACCGGGCCACCGACAAGGCCGGCAACACCTCGGGCACCGCGTCGGTCACCTTCACCGTGGTCGCCAGCGGCCCCAGCGCCTGCCCGGTGCCGGACACCCGGCCGACGGTGTGGCTCGGCACGGTGGACAGCGGCGTGCCGAACCGGGTGGTCGCCGACGCCTGCACGATCAACAACGCCATCCAGGACGAGAAGCCGTGGCCCAACCACGGCCAGTTCGTCAAGCACGTCACGGACGTCGCGGAGCACCTGCACCACCTCGGCCTGATCGACCACCAGGAACACGGCCGCCTGGCGAGCGCCGCCGGCCGTTCCGGGGTCGGCAAGCCGGACGGGAAGAACGGCTACCAGCCGCTGCTGGACTCCTCGGCGGCGTCGTTCAACCGGTGGGAGCACGTCGGCGCCGGCGGCTTCACCCGCAACGCCGACGGCTCGATCACCAGCCGCCCGGTCCCCGGCCTCGGCATGCTCTGGCTCCCCACCGCCCGGTACGGCGACTTCTCGCTGAAGTTGCAGTGGCGGGACGACGCGCCCGGCACCGGCCGCGCCAACAGCGGGGTCTTCGTCCGCTTTCCCGACGTGCACGGCCACGCCGCGGAGTCCCGGCCCGAGTGGGTGGCCATCAAGTACGGCCACGAGCTGCAGATCTACGACCGGCCCGACGGCGACCAGTACAAGAGCGGCTCGGTGTACGGCTTCGACCGGGTCGACCTGGCCGGCGCGCAGGTGGCCCCGAAGGGCAGCTGGAACGACTACGAGATCCGGGTGGTGGGACAGCACTACTCCGTCTTCCGCAACGGCGAACTGATCAACGAGTACGTCAACACCCCGGACGCGGTGTTCAACCCGCCCCGGGCCGACGACCCGGGCGGCGCCGGGCGCCAGCACGCCAGCGGCCACATCGGCCTGCAGAACCACGGCACCGCCGACGTCGTGAGCTTCCGCAACGTGCGGATCGCCCCGCTGTCCCCGTGCTGCCCCGGCGGCGTCTCCTCCGCCGCCACCCCGAGCAACTGCTGCTGACCATCGAAGGGGAACCAACCATGGCGAAGAACAGGATCGACCGTCGCGCGTTACTGCGCGGCCTCGCCGGCTCCACCGTCGCCGTCGGCGCGGCGAGCCTCGCCGGCGCGCTGCCCGCCGCGGCGTCCGGCGGCGCCCCGAACGGCCACCTGGTGCCGCGTGGACACCTGGGCATCCAGCTCTACAGCGTCCGCGACAAGATCGCGCAGTTCGGTTTCGCGGCCGTCTTCGAGGAACTGTCCCGGATCGGCTACCGGGAGGTGGAGTTCGCCGGCTACACGCAGGGCGACGTCGGCCCGATCACGCCGGCGCAGATCCGTCGGCTGCTCGACGACAACGGGCTGAAGGCGGCCGGCAGCCACCGCGGGCTCGGTGACTTCCGGAACAACCTGGAGTGGGAACTGGACGTCGCCGAGACCCTCGGCATGCCGGCCCTCGGCACCGCGCAGGCGCCCACCGGCAACCGCACCATCGCCGGGTACCAGGCCGCCGCCGCCGAGTTCAACGCGTGGGGCGCCGCCGCCGCGGCCCGGGGGATCAAGCTCTACCAGCACAACCACACCATCGAGTTCAGCTTCGCCGTCGACCGGCCCGACGTGCGCCTGTACGACCTGTTCCTGGAGCTCACCGATCCCCGGTACGTGTTCCTGGAGATGGACATCCTGTGGGCGTACGGCGGCGCCCGCAAGTACCCGGGGTTCCGGCCGGTCGACTACGTCAAGGCGCAGCCGCACCGGTTCCCGCTGTTCCACGTCAAGGACGGCGTCCCGCTGCCCGACCCCCAGCAGGGCAACTCCTACCTGGACGTCGAGTTCGGCGCCGGGGTCATCCCGTTCGCCGAGTTCTTCGCCGAACTCGACGGGGGCGGACGGTTCACCTACCTGTGGGAGCAGGACACCGGGCCGAGCGCCCAACCCGCTCCGCCCGGTTCGCTGGGCGCCGCCGAGCGCAGCTACCAGCGGATCGTCGAGCTGCGGGGTGACCGGTGAGCGCCTGGCGGCTCGTCGAGGAGCCCCCGCCGCCCGGGAACGGCGGCCCGTCCGGGGACGAGCGCGCCAGCGAGCCCCGCCGCCACGGGTCGAGCACCCGCCGGTTGCTGGTGGTCGCGGCCACCGTGCTGCTGACCCTGGTCGGTGCCGGCGGCCTGGCGGCCGCCCGCTCCGGGGCGCTCTTCGCCGAGCGGCCGGAAGGTTGCGCCAAGCCGGACCGCAGCATGCAGCTGTACGCGGTGGAGCTGCCCAGGGACGGCACGCAGATCCGCCTCGGCTACGGCCTCACCCCGCAGACGGCCTCCTACCCGGGCCCGACGATCGAGATGACCGAGGGGGAGTGCATCGCCATCACCCTGCACAACCAGGTGTCCGCCGCGACCCTGGCGCAGTTGCGTACCGACCCGGCGCACCCGCTCGGCGTCTCGCTGCACGTGCACGGGGTCAAGTACACCCAGGTCTCCGACGGCACGGTGCAGAGCGGGTCGTTCGTCCCGCCCGGCGAGTCGCGCACGTACACCTGGTTCGCCCAGCTGCGCAACAGGAAGACCGGTTCGCCGGGCACGGCCGGCTACTGGTGGTACCACGACCACGTCGTGGGTGGCCCGCACGGCACCCAGGGCCTCGGCGCGGGACTCTTCGGTGGGCTGGTGGTCCGTCGCCCCGGCGACCCGAAGCCGGACCGCACCTACACGGTGGTCTTCGGCGACCGGCAGAGCATCAACCTGCGCCGCGGCGCGGCCGCCGACACCTGCGACGGGCAGCACCCGCAACCGGGCCCGACCTGCCTGATCGCCCGCAAGGGGGAGAAGGTCGAGTTCGTCGTCGTCGGCATCGGCAACGACATGCACACCTTCCACCTGCACGGGCACTCCTGGGCGGACACCCGCACCGGGCTGGTGGACAACGGACAGCCGTTCGCCGACGGCATCCCGATCATCGACAACAAGCCGCTCGGCCCCGGCGACTCGTTCGGGTTCCAGGTGACAGCCGGTGACTCGGTCGGGCCGGGGCACTGGATGCTGCACTGCCACATGCAGTTCCACTCCGACGGCGGCATGTCGACCATGCTCCACGTCCTGAACGAGGACGGGAGCATGCCCCCGGGCCACCACCACTCCCACCCGGCGAGCGCCACCGGCGCCACCGCCGGGCCCGGGCAGCACCAGCACAACTGAGCGCCGGCGGCCACCGCGCCGCCGTCGAGGGCCGGTGGCCGCCGGTCCGTCCGGAGCTGAACGGACCGGCGGCCACCGCCCGGACCGCCACCGCCGTGGCGCGCCAACCCTCCCCGACCGCACCACCTCCCGCTCGACCCGCTCGGACAACGCACCTCCGCCACACCTCACCCTGTGAAGGAGTCGAAATGGCTCAACAACGCCGTTTCCGGCTGTCCCGATGGCGTCGTCCCGCCGACGTCACCGCCTCCCCACCACCCGCCACCCGCCGGGTCGTACGACGCACCGGCGCGCTCGCCGCCAGCGCGGTGCTGACCCTCGGACTGCTGTCCCTGCCCGCGCACGCCGCCGCCCCCGCGCCCGTGCAGGCGCCGGCCGCCGGGGCGGAGGCCGCGACCGCGGTGAAGCTGCTCGTCTTCCATGGTCCGGTGGACCAGCAGGACGACCCGGTCGGCAAGGCCGTCGACGCGATCCGGGACCTCGGCGCAGAGCACGGCTTCGCCGTCGACGCGTCCGCCGATCCGAAGGTCTTCACGTTCGGCAACCTGGCCCGGTACCGGGCCGTGGTGTTCCTGTCCGCCAACGGGGTGACCCTCGACGACGCGCAGGAGGCCGCGTTCCAGGCGTACATCAAGGGCGGCGGGGGTTTCCTCGGCGTGCACGACGCGGCCCGCGCCCAGCCCACCTCCGCCTGGTTCACCGGGCTGATCGGCACCCGCCCGGCCGCCGGCCTGCCGAACGCCGAGAAGCCCGTCTCCGCCACGGCGAGCGCCGAGAACCCGCCCAACGAGACCGCGGCGAAGGCGATCGACGGCTCGACCGGCACCAAGTGGCTGACCTTCAACCCGACCGGCTGGCTCGCGGCGAAGCTGGCGAAGCCCGTGGTGGTCAGCCGGTACGCGCTGACCTCCGCCAACGACTTCCCCGGGCGGGACCCGAAGAACTGGACCCTGCAGGGCTCCACGGACGGCACCACCTGGACCGACCTGGACACCCGCAGCAACGAGACCTTCCCGCAGCGGTTCCAGACCCGACAGTTCTCGTTCACGAACGACAAGGCGTACCAGCACTACCGGCTCAACGTCACCGCCAACAGCGGGGAGCCGCTGATCCAACTCGCCGAGCTGTGGCTGATCGGTCCCGACGCCGGCCCCCCGCCGGACAGCACGGTGCAGGAGGCCGTGGTCGACCTCACCGACCGGCAGCACCCGGCCAACCAGGGCCTGCCGCTGACCTGGAAGCGGTCCGACCAGTGGATCAACTGGGACCCGAGCCCGACCGGCCGGGTGCACACCGTCGCCCAGGTCGAGGAGGGCACGTACAACCCCGGGCTGAGCGGCAACGGCGCCTTCCACCCGATCTCCTGGTGTCAGGACTACGACGGCGGTCGGTCGTTCTACACCGGCATGGGCCGCACCGAGGCCAGCTACACCACCGACAAGCAGTTCCGTAGCCACCTGCTCGGTGCGATCAGGTGGACCGCCGGCCTGGTCCGCGGCGACTGCCAGGCGACCGTCGCGTCGAACTACCGCATCGAGCGGCTGACGGCCACCAACCAGCCGGGCCAGCTCGACCAGATCGGCGAGCCGCACGGCCTGACCATCGCGCCGGACGGCAAGGTCTTCTACATCGGCAAGGCGGCGTGCCCGTCCGGGCCGATCGTCAGCTGGGACGACCCCAAGGTCGGCCTCGGCTGCGGCACCATCCACCAGTGGGACCCGAAGACCAAGCAGGTCAAGCTGCTGACCACGCTCGCGGTGATGGGCAACCGGGGCAGCGGCAGCGAGCTGGTGAAGAACGAGGAGGGCCTGGTCGGCATCACCCTGGACCCGAAGTTCGCGCAGAACGGCTGGGTCTACGTCTACTGGATGCCGCACGAGTCGATCGACCGGGACAAGCGCATCGGCCAGCGGACGGTGTCGCGGTT
The DNA here is from genome assembly GCF_051386395.1 of Micromonospora sp. URMC 106. Classification (NCBI taxonomy): domain Bacteria; kingdom Bacillati; phylum Actinomycetota; class Actinomycetes; order Micromonosporales; family Micromonosporaceae; genus Micromonospora; species Micromonospora sp. URMC 106. Next base: position 46,523 of record NZ_JBPQTP010000025.1, on the reverse strand, counting down.
CACCTACGACCCGGCGAAGCAGTCGATCGACCAGGGCACCCGCAAGGACCTGCTGCGCTGGGACACCCAGATCCACAGCTGCTGCCACGCCGGTGGCGGGATGACCTTCGACGAGAGCGGCAACCTCTACATCGGCACCGGTGACAGCAACTCGTCCGGCGGCTCGAACGGCTACTCCGGCAACAACTGGACCCAGGACTACAAGGGTGTCTCGTTCCAGGACGCCCGCCGCACCTCCGGCAACACCAACGACCTCAACGGCAAGATCCTGCGCATCCACCCGGAGCCGGACGGCACCTACACGATCCCCGAGGGCAACCTGTTCACGGGCAAGGAGGAGGGCGGCGGCAAGACCCGCCCCGAGATCTACGTGATGGGTGTCCGCAACATCGCGCGGATCGCCTGGGACCCGGTCAACGACTGGCTGACCGCCGCGTGGGTCGGCCCGGACGCCGGTGGTCCCAGCCCCGACCTCGGACCGGCGAAGTACGAGACGGCGACGATCATCACCTCCGCCGGCAACCAGGGCTGGCCGTACTGCATGGGCAACCGGCAGCCCTACCGGGACCGCAGCAACACCGACGCCAACGCGCTGACCGGCTGGTACGACTGCGACAACCTGAAGAACACCTCGCCGCGCAACACCGGGCTGGTCAACATCCCGCCGGCGCGGGACAACATGATCTGGTACTCGCCGCAGGGCGGTGGCCCGGTCTACCCGAAGCGCACCGACGGCAGCGGCCTGCCCACCTACCAGCCGGGCGACGAGACGTTCACCCAGCCCTACCTCAAGGGCGGCGGCCAGGCCATCATGGACGGTCCGACCTACCAGCGGGAGAACGTCGACGTCGACAGCGGCGTGGCGTGGCCGGCGTACTGGGACAACAAGTGGTTCATCGGTGACCAGTCCAACGCCAACAACCGGGTCGCGGTGACCGTCGACCCGGCGAACGTGCCGAAGCACGGCCCTCCGGCCTTCGCCGAGGACCTGCGCAGCATCATCCGCTCGGGCAACGGCGGCACCCAGCTCCAGTCCTGGATGGACGCCAAGTTCGGCCCGGACGGCGCGCTGTACCTGCTCGACTACGCCGGCGGGTTCTTCAGCCTGCACCCCAACCAGAAGCTGATCCGGATCGCCTACCAGGGCGGCCCGGCGACGCCGAACCCGAACCACGCCACCGCGCGGGCCGTCGCGCAGAGCAACCCGAAGACCATCGCCTTCTCCAGCGCGAAGGCCGGCGGCGTGGCCTGGGAGTGGAACTTCGGCGACGGCAGCGCGCCGTCGCGCGAGGCCAACCCCACCCACACGTACGCGAAGTTCGGCACCTACCAGGCGACGGTCCGGGTGACCTACGCCAACGGTGAGGTGGCCACCGGCACCATCGAGGTGGTCGTCGGGTGCGCCGCGCCGGACACCCGCAAGACGGTGCGGATGCTCGACACCGACACCGGGGTGGCCAACCGTCCGGTCGGCGGGGGCTGCACCGTCAACGACCTGATCGACGACGAGCGCGGCTGGTCGAACCACGGCCAGTTCGTCAGCCACGTCAGCGACGTGGTCAACGAGCTCCGCTCGGCCGGGGTGGTCGACAACCGGGAGGCGGCGACGCTCAACCGGGCGGCGGCCCAGTCCGAGATCGGCAAGGTCGGCGGCTACCAGGCCATCTTCGACGGCACGGCGCAGTCGTTGGCGGACTGGCGGCAGGCGCCCGGCGGGTCGTTCACCCTCCAGCCGGACGGCTCCATCCGCAGCTCAGGCGGGCTCGGCATGCTCTGGTACGCCAAGGAGGAGTTCGCCGACTTCTCCCTGCGGCTGCAGTTCCGGGACGTCTCCGGCGAGGGCACGTACGCCAACAGCGGCGCCTTCGTCCGGTTCCCGGATCCGCGGACGCCGCTGGAGCAGCGACCGGCCGGCAGTTGCGGCACGGTCGGGTCGGCCCGCAGCTCGCAGGCGTGGGTGGCGATCTACTGCGGTCACGAGATCCAGATCTACGACGGGCCCACCGGTGAGCCGCAGAAGACCGGGTCGATCTACAACTTCGACCCGGTCGGGCTGGACCGGGCGGGGGTGACCCCGAAGGGCCAGTGGAACGAGTACGAGATCCGGGTGGTCGGGCAGCACTACACGATCACCCGCAACGGAGTCGTGATCAACGAGTTCGACAACACGCCGGGCAAGGCGTCGTCCCGCCAGGGCGACCCGCCGACCGACCTGCGCCAGTTCCTCAGCGGGTTCGTCGGATTGCAGAACCACGGCACGAACGACCTGATCGAGATCCGTAACGTCCGGGTCCGGGAGCTGTAGCAGCCGGGCGCCGGGTGCGGAGGGACCACCTCCGCACCCGGCGCGTCGCTCGCACCGATCGGGCCGGCCAACCGGGGCGGACGACTCTCCGCACCGGCGCGGCCGGCGCTACGCCCGGTGCTCGCCGTTCGCCGCGGCCGTGCGGCGGGTGGCCGCGACGAGTCGGCGGGTGATCCACAGCGGGGAGGTGACGGCGTTCCCCAGCACCACCGAGTGGGCTCCGGCCGCGAAGGCCCGGTCGATCTGCTCCGGGCTGCGGTACCGGCCCTCGGCGATCACGGGCACCGCGACGAGCGCGGCGAGCCGCGCGACGAGGTCCAGGTCGGGGCCGTCGCGGTGCGGGCTCGCCGGCGTGTAGCCGGAGAGGGTCGTGGCCACCGCGTCCGCACCGGCGCGGACGGCGGCCACTCCCTCCGCCACCGTCGATACGTCCGCCAGGATCAGCGCGTCGGTCCGCGCCCGCACCGCGCGGACCGTGTCGGCGAAGGCACGCCCGTCCGGACGGGGACGGTCGGTGGCATCCACGGCGACGATGTGCGCCCCCGCCGCCGCCACGTCGACCGCGTGCGTCGCCGTCGGGGTGATGAACACGCCGTCGACGCCCTGCTTGTGCAGCCCGATGACCGGCACGTCGACGGCGGCGCGGATCGCCCTGATGTCGGCGACGCCGTTGGCCCGGACCGCCACCGCGCCGCCGCGTACCACCGAGGCGGCGACCCGGGCCTGGACGTACGGGTCGCGCATCGGGTCGTCGGGCTCGTCGAGCAGCGGCTGGCAGGAGATCACGAGGCCCCCGGCCAGGTCGTCGAACACACTCACGATCTCGTCCTCTCGTCGTCGGCCACGGTCGCTGTCGGGTTGGGGTCGCCGGCCAGCCGGGCGGCGCCCACCACGACCGCGTCGGCGCCCAGCGCCGCGGGGAGCAGGGGCACGTCCGCCCAGGCCGCGGGAAGTTCGGCGGCGTAGGCGGCCGAGGCCGCGGGCAGCAGGGCGTCGGCCGCCCCGCCCGCCACCAGCACCGCCTGCGGGTCGAGCAGGGTCACCAACCCCGCGAGCGCCGCACCGAGGGCGGCCCCGGCACGGTCCACCACGTGCCGGGCGGTCGGGTCGCCGGCCGCCGCCCGCCCGGCCACGGCCTGTCCGGTGATCCGGGCGCCGGTCTCCAGGGCGAACGCGGCGGACAACCCGGTGCCCGAGGCGACGCCCTCCAGATGCCCGTACCGGCCACAGCCGCAGCGCAGCCGCTCGGCGCCGGGCGCCGGCAGGTGCGCCACCTCGCCGGCGGCGCCGCGGGCGCCCGTCGCCAGGCGGCCATCCCGGATCATGGCCCCGCCCAGGCCGGTGCCGACCGCGACCAGCAGCAGGTGCGTCCTGCCCCGTCCCGCTCCCACCCAGCCCTCGCCCAGCGCGGCGGCGTTCACGTCGTTGGTGACCCGGACCGGTCGGGCCAGCCGTTCGGCCAGCTCGTCGGCGACCCGCGTGCCGGCCCAGCCGGGCAGGCTGTCGGTGGCGTACCGGATGGTGCCGGTGGCCGGGTCGACCGTGCCGGCGGTGCCCACGCCGAGCGGACCATCGCCGGCCGCGTCGAGCAGCTCCCGGGCGAGCCGCGCGGCGGTGTCCAGCACGGCCGCCGGCCCCGCCGCGGCCGGCGTGGGCGCGCGGCGCCGCCCGAGCACCTCTCCGTCTGCTCCGACCAGCGCCGCCGCCGTCTTGGTGCCGCCGATGTCGAGGCCCACCAGGGGAGCCGGCGCCGTCATCCCTTCAGACCGGTGTGCGCCAGGCCCTCGACGAACTGCTTCTGCGCGATGACGAAGACCGCCAGGACCGGCAGCGCGGTCATCGACGCCGCGGCGAGCTGGACGTTCCACATCGGGCCGCCGTAGGCGTCGACGAACTGGGTGAGCGCCTGGGGCAGGGTGAACTTCTCCGGCGAGGAGAGGAACACGATCGGCTCCAGGTAGAGGTTCCAGCTGTGCAGGAACGTGAAGATGGCGACCGCGCCCAGCGCGGGCCGGGACAGCGGCAGGGCGATCTTCCAGAAGGTGGCGAAGCGGCCCAGCCCGTCCACGCGGGCCGCCTCCTCCAGCTCGCCGGGGAGGCTGATGAAGAACTGCCGCATGATGAAGGTCGCCAGCACACTCGGCGCGCCGAGGATCGGCACCAGGATCAGGGGCCAGTGGGTGTCGACCAGGCCCAGCTTGAAGAACATCTGGAACAGCGGCACGATCGTGACCTCGCTCGGGATGAGCAGGCCGGCGAGGATCACCAGGAAGAGCACGTTCTGGCCACGGAAGCGGATCCGGGCGAAGGCGTACCCGGCCAGCGCCGCCACCGCCAGGGTGCCGACGGTGACCACCAGCGCGATGTAGAGGCTGTTCAGGTACTGCTGACCGAACGGCTGCAACTCGAACACCCGCCGGTACGCGTCCAGCTCCGGGTTGACCGGCAGGAGCTTCGGCGGGAAGGCGAAGATGTCCGACACCGGCTTCAGCGACGAGGTGACCATCCACCAGGTGGGGAAGACGAACGGGATCGCCAGGACCATCAGTACCCCGTAGAGCACCAGCTTGGTCCGGCGCGACAGCTCACGACTCATGGTGGACCCACCTCTTACGCATCTGCCACTGGAGCACGGTGAGCGCGAGCACGATGCCGAACAGCACGATCGACAGGGTGGCGCCGTAACCGAAGTGATGGAACTGGAACGCCTGCTGGTAGAGGTAGTAGACGAGCACGGTGGTCGAGGTGCCGGGGCCGCCCTGGGTGAGTACGGCGATCTGCGCGAAGACCTGCAACGAGCCGACCACCGTGATGATCGACGTGAGCAGGATGGTCGGGCTGATCATCGGCACGGTGATGCGCCAGAACTGGCGCAGCCGGCTCGCCCCGTCCACCTCGGCGGCCTCGTACAACTCGCCCGGCACGCCCTGCAGCGCGGCCAGGAAGAGCACCATGTTCAAACCGACGTTCTTGAACACCTGCACCACGACGACCGAGATCATCGCGGTGGTCTCCCCGCGCAGCCAGTTCGGCCCGTCGACGCCGACGGTGTCGAGCAGCCCGTTGACGCCGCCGTTGTCCTGCAGGAGGAACCCCCACACGATGGTCCACGCCACCAGCGAGACCACCACCGGGGAGAAGAACAGGGTGCGGAACACGATCGTGCCGCGCAGCTTCTGGTTGAGCAGTACGGCGAGCAGCAGGGCCAGGGCGAGGTTGAACACCACCAGGCCGACCGAGAAGAGGCCGGTGGCCCGCAGCACCGAGCCCAGGTTGGTGTCCTCGGCGAGGGTCGCGTAGTTCTCGGTGCCGACGAACTCGAACGTGCCGGCCAGCACGTTCCACTCGTGCAGGCTGTACCAGACCACCAGGATCAGCGGCAGGATCACGAAGACGGCGCTGCCGAGCAGTTGCGGCGCGATGAACAGGTAACCGGTGAGCTGGTCGCGGCGGCGGCTGGTCCAGTACGGCCGCGGCCGGCCCGGGGTGGGCGACGCCTGCTCGGCCCCGCCCACCCTCGTGTCCGTCTGGGACATGGTCCGGCTGCCCTACTTCGCCAGCAGCGGCTGGATCTTGGCGCAGAGACCACCGAGAACGGCCTGCACGTCCGCGTCCGGCTTCCAGAGCGGGTCGAGCCCGGCGCGTACCTGCTGGCTCAGCTCGGCCTGCCCGGCGTGGCTGGGCTTGACCACGCCGTTGGTGATGCCGTCGATGACGACCTTCTGCAACTGCTCGGGCTTGAGCGTCGGGTTCGTCTTGGCCAGCGTCTCCGCGGTCAGCTGCGACTGACGCGGCGGCGGGAAGAACTGGGCGAGCCTGGCCGAGTTGGTGGGGTTGGTCAGGAAGGCGAGGAAGTCCGCCGCCGCGTCGGCGTGCTTGCTCCTCTTCATCACCCCGACGCCGGCCTGGCCGACCACCGAGTAGTTCCCCTTCGGTCCGGCGGGCAGCGGGACCAGGTCCCAGCCGAAACCGTCGGGCTTCAGCAGCGAGGCGCGGGAGATCTGGGTGACCGTCATGGCGGCGTCACCGGCGAAGAAGTCGGCGGTCGTGCCCGGCCCGGGCAGCGCCTTGCCGGTGAAGATGGCCTTGTGCAGGGTGGTCATCGCCGCGACCATCTCCGGGGCGGCGAAGCCGCAGGACTTCCCGTCCTCGCTCCACGCCTGGGCGCCCCAGCCGGTCCAGAAGGTCGACAGGTTGTCCCAGCCCTTGTAGTCGAAGTCGCGGATCACCAGGCCGGCCTTGCCGGTCGCGCCCGCCGTGGCGCCGGCGACGGCCAGCGCGTTGTCCCAGTTCCACTGCCCGGCCGCGATCAGTTCGGCGGGGGTCTTCTGGCCGGCCTTCTTGAGCAGGTCGGTGTTGACGAAGACCCCGAACGGCGAGGTGGAGAAGGGGTACGCGTACAGCTTGCCGTCGTTCTGCCAGAGCTTCAGCGTGGCCGGGGAGATGTCGTCGTACTGGTAGCCCTCGGCCTTCCTCAGGGTGTCGTCCAACGGCAGCAGCGCGCCCGAGGCGACGAAGTCGGGGGCCGAGTTCTCGAACACCCAGGCCAGGTCGGGGGCGTTGCCGCCGGCGATCTGGGTGGTCAGCGTCGTGGTGTAGTTCTCGAACGGCAGCGGGTCGAACGTGATCGCCGCGACGTCCGGGTGGGTCTTGCGGTACTCGTCGGCGATCTCGTTGAACAGCTTGAGGTGCGCCTCGTTGGCCGACCAGACGGTCATCCGCAGGCTGGCCGGGCCCTTGTCCCCGGCCTCGTCGCCGCCACCGCAGGCGGACAGCGCGAGGACGCCGGCCAGTGCCGCGGCGACACCGCGCACACCCTTTCCCAATCTCATGATCTTCTCCTCACCGGGGGTGTTCAGTAGCCCGCGATCTCCGGCCAGCGCAGTTCCACGCCGGCCGCGCAGAGGCGGTCCTGGAAGTCGGCCAGCAGGCGGGGGGTGCCGCGGACCGCGCGCGGGGACTCGCCCCGCGCCAGACAGAAGTCGGCGAGCAGGCCGGCGACCTCGCCGACGTTCCACTCGACCGGGTGCAGCCGGTAGCTGCCGTTGGTGATGTGGGTGGTGCCGATGTTCTTGCCGGCGGGGAGCAGGTTCTCGACCCGCTGCGGGATCAGCGCGCCGAGTGGGATCTCGAAGGGGCAGGAGCCCACGTCGATGTAGTTGTCGCCGCCGGTCGACGGGTGCAGGTCGATGCGGTACATCCCCACGCCGATCGAATCGGGGTAGGCGACGGCGCCGTGGTGGCCGCGGACGGCCAGCGACAGGTCCTGCTCGACCACCGTGTACTCGGCGCGGATGCGGCGGGACTCCCGGATGTAGGGTGCCTGCGCCAGACCGTCGCGGCTGCCGGTCACGTCACCGCGCAGGCGCAGGCCGGGGAAGCCGGTCCCGCCGTCCGGCCGGGGCGCCTCGGTCTGCAGCCAGTAGAGGACCGAGTACGACAGCTCGCGGGCCTTGCTCAGGTGCCAGGACGCGTTCGGTACGTCGATGACCGGGCCCTCGAAGTAGTCGATCATCGGCCAGTTCACCAGCGTGATGTCGCTGCCGTACGCGCCGTCGGTGAAGTTGCGCCGGGCGGCGATGCGCCGGAACGTCCAGAGGTTGCCGTCGCCGGGGTTGACCCGCTGGTCGGCGTTGACGGCCAGCGGGTCGTCGTCCGGGTTCGGGGTGAAGCTGCGTTCGACGATCTCCAGGGTGCGCGGATGCGGCGACCGCCAGGACAGCAGCCGGTCGCCCCAGAAGTCGGGCTTGTAGTCGCGCCAGAAGTCGTACCCGGCCGGGCGGTCGATGGTGTGGTCGCCGTCGACGTGGTCGAGGGCGAAGCAGACGGAGACGGCCTGCATGTTCATCGGCTGTGCCTCGGCCGGCGCGCTGGGCTCGCCGGTGTCCGCCCGCGACTCGAAGCCGGTGACGTACTCGGTGTCGGTCAGCGGCAGCAGCTCGCCGGTCTCGGTGGCGTCGAGGATGTACGGGGCGGTGATGTCGATCCGGTCGTCGCGGTCGCGGTGCGCGACGGTCACCGCGACCACGCGGTCCCCGTCGGTCTCCGCGGCGACGGGCCGGTACGGCTGGAGCACGGTCAGCCGGCCGGAGCCGCGGTACGGCGCCAGCATCTGCTCGATGACGGCGACGGCCACCCGGGGCTCGTGGCAGATCCGGCTGACCCAGCCGGCGCCGGGGTTCAGGTCCGTCCAGGCCCGGGACCGCTCGGTGAGCGGGTAGTGCCGCCGGTAGTAGTCGCGGATCCCGCTGCGCAGGGCCCGGTAGCTCGCCGTGGCACCGAACTGTTCGATCCAGGAGTGCTCGTCCGGCGGGACCGCCTGGCTGGTGAGCTGCCCGCCGAGCCAGTCGAACTCCTCGGTCAGGATGACCGACCGGCCGGACCGGGCCGCGGCGAGCGCCGCCGCCACCCCGCCCAGCCCGCCCCCGACGACGAGGACGTCCGCACGCATCTGTACCACTTGCTTCCTTCCGGTTGCACGGTCACCGCTCAGGCGCGGCCGACCGCCGATCAGGGGCGCCGAGGGTGTCACCCTCGACGAGTTCGCAGGGGAGCAGTCGCTGCTGCACACCGTCGGCGCTGCCGTCGATGACAGCGGCCAGCACCTCGACCGACTGCCGGCCCATCTCCTCGCGCGGAATGCGGAACCCGGTGAACGCGAGATCGGTGGGAACCGGGACGGTCGGGTCGCCGAGGGTCAGGATCGACAGGTCGCCGGGCACGCGCAGGCCGCGCCGCCGGGTGGCCAGCTCCAGCGCCACGGCGGTGGCGAAGTCCTCCACGAAGGCGACGGTGGTCGCCTCGGCCAGCAGGTCGTCCAGGATCGCCTCGGCGTCCCGGGCGACGGTCGTCAGGTGGCGGGCGCTCTCCGCGGCCGTGGCGGCGGCGACGAACCCGCGCCGCCGGTCCTCCGAGGACTCCGCGGTGGTGCCCATGTTCAGGTAGGCCAGGCGCCGGTGTCCGCGGGCGAGGGCCAGGCCGACCAGTTCGCCCACCGCCGTGGCGTAGTCGGCGCCGACGTACGGCACCGGACCGCCGGCGTCGTCGCGGCGGCCCACGGCGACGTAGGGAAAGCCGTCGCGGTTGAGCCGGTGCAGTTCCGCGGCGTCGATCTCCCGCCCGAGCAGGATGCACCCGTCGGCCAGCCGTAGCCGGTTGTCCTGGTGGAAGATGCGTCGCCGGCCGTCGATCACCGGGGCGCTGGTGAACAGCAGCAGGTCGCAGCCGGCCCGTTCCGCGTACTCCTCGATCCCGAGCAGGAAGGGGTGGAAGAAGTCCCGGCTGCCGCTGGGGAACGCGGGCTCGTAGGTGAACACGCCGATGATCCGGTTGAACCGTGAGGCGAGCCGGCGGGCCACGGGATCGGCGGCGTACCCGGTCTCGGCGATGGCCCGCAGCACGCGGTCGCGGGTCTCGGGCGCGATCCGGACGTCGGCGTCGGCCCGGTTGTTGAGCACCAGCGACACGGTCGCCTGACTGACGCCAGCCAGCCGCGCGATGTCACGCTGCGTGACGCGTCTGGGCGTAGAGGGCACGGCGGGATCCTTCCGGTGCGGCTAATGCGTATTAGCGCTCGGCGTTGGGGAGGAGCCTCGCGGCCCGACCGGGTTTGTGTCAAGAGGTCGCCGGAAGATTTCGGCGGGATGAACTCGCAGGAGTAATGCGCATTAGCGGCCGGGTCGCCGACCGGGCGGGCGCCCGTCGCGCCGCCACCGGCGAGTGGCCGACGCGAGCGGCGGTCGCTGTGTCGGCCCTCTTGACAGGGCGCGCCCCGGTCCAGCAACATTCGAGAAACATAGATGCTAATACGTATTAGTAGCCGGCGAGGCGCTCCGCCCACCGGCGGTGGTCATCTGGGTGCCTCACCCAGCGTGACGTAGCGCTGCATCGGCCGCCGCAGCGCGACACGCGACGTCCACAGTCGGCAGGGGCGCGACCGTCCACACCCCCGTGCTCTCTCCGCGCCGACGCCCCGCGCACGAGCAACCGGTCCCGGGGACGGCCGGGAAAGTCCGCCACCCACCAACAGAGCAGGAAGACCGATGACGAAAGCACCTGTCCCACTGCCGCGCCGGGCCGCCGTCGCGGCGGCCAGCGCGGGCATGCTGGTCGCCGCCCTGACCGGCGCCGCTCCGGCCGCCGCCGCACCTGCGGTGGACTTTCCGCACTTCACCTACGCGGGCACCGCGTTCGACAAGAGCGCCCTGACCTACAACCCGACCAACGAGTTCATCTTCCCGAGCGTCATCCGGGCCGCCGACTACTTCCCCAACCCGCTCGGCACGTACTACCTGTACTACGCGCCCCACGAGCGTCCCGGCGGGATCGCCCTGGCGTACGCCGACTCGATCGACGGCCCGTGGACCGAATACCGGGCCAACCCGTTGATCAGCAACACCTGGCTGCCCCACTACCCGACGGTCAGCCACATCTCCTCGCCGCACGCGATCTGGGTCGAGGGTGAGCGCAAGCTGTTCCTCTACTTCCACGGCGAGAACTCGATCACCCGGTACGCCACCTCCGAGGACGGCATCCACTTCAGCTACGGCGGGACGGCGATCAGGCAGGACGCCACCACCGGCGGGGAGACCTCCTACGCCCGGGTCTTCGAACAGTCGGTGCCGCGGCTGGGCACCCGATACCTGATGCTCTTCATGGACAACCCCACCGCCGCGCCGCCCGGTCCGACCGGGCCGGTGTCCCGCCGGATCCGCTGGGCGGTCTCCCCGGACGCGCGGACCTGGACGATCCAGCCCGACCCGATCGTGACCCCGCAGGGTGTCGAGGGTCCGAACGCCTCGGGACCGTTCTTCCTCCGGTGGAACGGCCGCAACCTGGTGGTCTTCCACGCCGCCGACGGCAACATGCACGCCGTGGACGTCGGCGACGACTTCGACCGGGAGGTCCACCTCGGTGTCGTGCACGACTCGATGGCCGTCGCGCCGGACCTGGGCCGGTCGGCCGCGCCGACGTTCTACTTCGACGGCCGCCGGGCGCACATGTACTACGAGGCCGGCGGCCGGCTCACCGCGACGATCGGCCACGCCGTCGCCACCCTGGACCAGCCGGTGCCGGCCCGCGAGCTGGACTGCGTGGTGGACCGACCGGTCCTGTGGCCGCCGAACCACGAGCTGGTCGACGTCACCGTGACGGCGAACCTGCGCGACGGCGTGCTCGGCCCGAACGCGTTCCGCCTGACGAACGTGACCGGCGGCGACACCGCGGACGTCAGCGGCTTCACCAGCGGCACGCCGGACACCAGCGGGCAGCTGTGGGCGGAACGGGCCGGCGACGGCGGGGACCGGATCTACACCCTGACGTACGCGGGCCACGACGAGATCGGTCGGCCGGTCGGCTGCACCGTGACCGTCACCGTGCCGCACGACCAGCGCGGCAGCTGACCGCAGCCGTCGCGCGGCGCGCGTGACCCGCCCGTGCCGGCGAGGCCCGGCCACCACCCCCTCGCCGGCACCCGGACCGGACCGAGCGCCGGCCGCACCCCCCTCCCGGTGCGGCCGGCGCTCGTCGGGTCGGCCCGGCCCGCGCGCCGGCCGGCTCGTCCGGGGCGTTACGACGCCGCCGCGACCGGCTCCGTCGGCCGCGTCCGCACCGGCGGCGACGCCGGCCGCGACAGGGCGCTCGGCCACCAGGTGCGGCGACCGATCTCCAGCGCCAGGGCCGGGACGAGCAGGCTGCGCACCAGGAACGTGTCCAGCAGCACGCCGACCCCGACGATGACGGCCGACTGCACCGAGGGCACGAGCGGCAGCACGATGAGCGCGCCGAAGGTGGCCGCCAGCACCACGCCCGCGCTGGTGATGACGCCGCCGGTGACGGTCAGCGCGTGCAGCACGCCGCGCCGGTGCCCGAGCCGCGCCGTCTCCTCCCTGGCCCGGGTGGCCAGGAAGATGGTGTAGTCCACCCCGAGGGCGACCAGGAACAGGAACGTCTGCAGCGGAATGCCGACGAACAGCTTGGTGTAGCCCATCGCGTCGAGGATCAGCCCGGCCGCGCCCATCGCGGCGACGTAGGACAGCACGACGCTGGCCAGCAGCAGCAGCGGCGCGACCAGGGCCCGCAACAGCAGCACCAGCACGGCGAACACCACGGCCAGGATCAGCGGGACGACGATCCGGTTGTCCCGGCCGACCGTGCGTTCCTCGTCGAGCAGGTACGCGCTGTCGCCGCCGACGAGCGCCTGCGCGCCGGGCACGGCGTGCACGGCGGTGCGGAGCCGCTCGACGGTCCGCAGCGCGGCGTCGCTGTCCGGCGTGTCGGCGAGGACGGCCGCGACGCGTACCCAGCGGCCGTCGGGGGAGCGCTGCGGCTCACCGACCTTGGCGACTCCCGGGACCGCGCGGGCGGCGGTGGCCACCTGGTCGGCCGTGCCGGCGGTGGCGAGGATCTCGGCGGGCGCCACGGTTCCGCTCGGGTAGTGCGCCGCGATCATCCGCTGCCCGGTGACCGAGCCGACCTCGGTGGTGAACGACTGGTCACCGGGCATGCCGATGCTCAGGTTGCCGATGCCGAAGGTGAGGGCGACCAGGGCCACCGCCGTGCCCATCCACACCGCGCGCGGACGGCGGCCGACGACGCCCGCGATCCGGCGCCACAGCCCGTGCCCGGCCGCCGCGTCGTGCTCGGCCGCGTCGGGGTCGTGGCGGGGCACGAACGGCCAGAACAGCCACCGGCCGAAGACGACCAGCACGGCGGGCAGCAGCGTGGTCATGGCGAGGAAGGCCGCCGCGATGCCGACCGCGCCGACCGGGCCCAGCCCTCGGGTGGCCGGCAGTTGCGCGGCGAGCAGGCACAGCAGGCCGACCGCGACGGTCGCCGCCGAGGCGCAGATGGCGCCGATCGACCGCCGCAGCGCCACGGCCATCGCCGCGTGCCGGTCGGCGTGGCGGCGCAGCTCCTCGCGGTACCGGGCGATGAGCAGCAGGGCGTAGTCCACGCCGACGCCGAAGACCAGCACCGTGAGGATGCTCTGGCTCTGGAAGTCGACGGCCAGGCCGCCGTGCTCGGCCAGCAGGTAGACGACCGCGCTGGCGAGCTGGTTGGCCAGCGCGACCGTGATGAGCGGGATCAGCCACAGGACGGGGCTGCGGTAGGTGACGAGCAGCAGCAGTGCGACGGTGGCCGCGGTCGCGAGCAGCAGGGCGGTGTCCATGCCGGCGAACGCGTCGAAGACGTCCTCCGTGGCGCCGGCCTCGCCGGTGAGCGCGGTGCGCAGCCCGTCGGGTGTGTCGGCGGCCAGCCGGTCCCTGATGTCGGCCACCGCGTCGGCCCGTTGCTCGTCGTCGCCGGCGACCGGGAACGACACCAGCACCGCCTTGCCGTCCTCGCTCGGCACCAGGGGCGGCACCTGGCCGCCGTCGGCGTACCGGGCGAACGCGGCGCGGTCGCCGTCGACCTTCGCGCGGTCGGCGTCGGTGAGCCCGCTGTCGCGCACGTAGACGGCGACCGCGAGGGGCGCCTGCGAGTCGGGGAACGCGGCCTCCGCCCGCTGCACGGCGCGGCTGTGTTCCACGCCGGCGGGCAGCGCTCCGAGGGTGTCGTTGTTCTGCACCTCGGTCAGCTTGAGCGCCAGTGGCCCGGCGACGGCGACGAGGACGAGCCAGAAGACGAGCATCGCGTACTTGGTGCGTCGGCCGGACGGTAGGCCGGCCAGTCGTTGCCGCCGGGACATGTCGGGTCTCTCCTGCCTGGTTGTGGTCACGCCTTGAATCCTTCGGCCGGCGCGGGCCGGGGTCAGGGGTGTCAGGTCCCGAACGGAGGTGGTGGTAACACCACCGATTCCGGCGGGACCGGTGGCGCAGAATGGGCGCCGTGGACAGCTCCGTACGCGCGTTCGTCCGGCAGTGGATCCGGCCGGGGGCGCTCGCCGCCGCGCTGGGCCTGGCGGTGTCCCTGCTCAGCCTGACCACCAACGTGGCGCTGTTCGTGCTGTCGGTGGTGTCGCTCGCGCTCATCCCCGCCTTCGGCATCGGGTTCGCGTTGTTCCCGGCGGTGACCGTGCTGGTGCGGTGGTCGGTGGGGCTGCAACGCCGGTTGGCCGGGTGGGGCGGCACGCCGATCGCGTCGCCGTACCCGCCGGTGCCCGAGGACGCCCGGCTCGGCACGTGGCGGCGGTTCCGCTGGGTGGTCGGCGACGCGTCGACGTGGCGGGACTTCGCCTGGCTGGTGCCGGGCGCGGTGACGGGCGGGGCGTGCCTGCTGGCGTTCGTCCTGCCGGTGTACGGGCTGGAGGGCGTCCTGCTGGTGCCCGTGGTCCTTTTCCTCACCATCGACTGGTACGGCTACGGCGTGTTCTGGCCGATGGACAACCTCGTGCAGGCGGTGCTGTCCGTACCCCAGGGGTGGTTGTTCCTGTCCGCGGGCATGGTGGCCGCGCCGTGGCTGCTGTGGCTGCACTTCCGCTTCGCCGGTTTCTTCCTGGCCCCGACCCGGGCGCAGGAGTTGGCGCTGCGGGTCCGCCACCTCACCGCCACCCGGGCCGACACCGTCGACACCCAGGCCGCGGAGCTGCGCCGCATCGAACGCGACCTGCACGACGGGGCGCAGGCCCGGCTGGTCGCGCTGCGGATGAGCATCGGCCTGGCCGAGAAGCTCATGGCCGACGACCCGGCCGCGGCGCAGCGACTGCTCACCGAGGCGCAGGAGGCCAGCGGCCGGGCCCTGGTCGAGCTGCGCGACCTGGTCCGCGGCATCTACCCGCCGGTGCTCGCCGAGCGCGGCCTGGCCGGCGCCGTGCGGGCGCTCGCCCTGGCCGTGCCGCTGCCCGTGGACCTCGACGTCGAGCTGCCCGGCAGCCCGCCGGCGGCGGTAGAGTCCGCGGCCTACTTCGCGGTGGCCGAGGCGCTGACGAACGCCACCAAGCACAGCGGCGCGGCGCGGGTCTGGATCCGCCTGGCGTACGGGGACGGCACGTTGACCATGGTGGTCGGCGACGACGGCCGGGGCGGCGCGAGGCCGGAGTCGGGGACCGGCCTGTCGGGCGTGCACCGCCGTCTGGCAGCCTTCGATGGCACGATGACCGTGACGAGTCCGCCCGGCGGACCGACTGTCGTGACCATGGAGCTGCCGTGCGAGTTGTCATCGCGGAGGATCTCGCCCTCCTCCGGGACGGGCTGACGCGCATCCTCGACGCGTTCGGCTGCCAGGTGGTGGAGGCCGTCGCCGACGGGCCGTCGGTGCTGCCGGCGCTGGTCCGGCACCGCCCGGATGTCGCGGTCGTCGACGTACGCCTGCCGCCGACCTTCACCGACGAGGGGCTCCAGGCGGCGCTGCAGGCCCGGACCCGGCTGCCGGGCCTGCCGATCCTCGTGCTGTCCCAGCACGTCGAGCAGTTGTACGCCCGTGAGCTGCTCTCCGATCGCGGCGGGGGAGTGGGCTACCTGCTCAAGGACAGGGTGTCCAACGTCGACCAGTTCGTCGACGCGGTGCGCCGGGTGGCCGCCGGGGGCATGGTGATGGACCCCGAGGTCGTCTCCCAGCTCCTCGCCCGCAACGCGGCGGCGCAGCCGTTGCGGGAGCTCACCGGGCGGGAGCGCGAGGTGTTGGGCCTGATGGCCGAGGGCCGGTCGAACGCGGCGATCGCCGGACGGCTGTTCGTCACCGAGAAGGCGGTCAGCAAGCACATCAACAACATCTTCAGCAAGCTGGGCATGCCCCCGTCCGACGACGACAACCGTCGGGTGCTCGCGGTCCTCGCCTATCTGCACGGGTGAGCGGCGCCTGGCGGGCCGGGGAGTTCCCGGCCGACGATCAGCCTGCTCCCGCGCGGAGGGCGGCGGCGTGCCGGTCCTCGTCGCGTCGGGCAGCCTGGCGGGCTCGCCACTCGTCGGCCAGCACCGACCAGATCTCGAGGTCGATCCGTCCGCCCGCCCGGTCCGGGTAGACCTGCCGCAGTGTGCCGTCGCGGCTCATCCCCAACCGCCGCGCGACGGCGATGCTGCGGACGTTCTCGGCGTTGGTGCGCCACTCGACACGGTGGATGCCGCGCTCCTCGACGGCCCAGTCGATGATCCGTTCCGCGGCGCAGGTGATCAGCCCGTGGCCCTGCGCGCCGGGTTCCAGCCAGCAACCCGCCTCGGACACCCCAAGAGTGGTGTCGAAGGAGACGAACATGACGCCGCCGACCAGCGAGCCGTCCAGCCAGATTCCCCAGATCCCGCCGGCGTCCTGGGCCCGCCTCTCCGCGTAGCGCCGCAGGACCGTGCGCGCCTGGGCGAGGTCCTGGGCGACGAACGAGGGCGACACCCACGGCGCGATGTGCTCGCGTGCCCGGTCCAGGTGGGCGAGGAACTCCTCGGCCTGCCACACCTCGAGCGGGCGCATCTCGGCCGAGCCGGTGAGGGGCAGTGCGAACATCGACGGCCTCCATACATAACGAACGTTTGGTATGTACGCTAACAGGCCATGAGCCCGCCGCGCACCGACCACGACTCCCGCCGCCGGGAGGTCTCGGAGGCGGTCTGGCGGGTCCTCGCCGAGCACGGCTTCCAGGGCCTCACCCTGCGCGCCGTGGCGGCGGCCCTCGGGGCGTCGACCGGGCTCGTCACGCACTACTTCGCGGGCAAGCGCGAGCTGATCGCCCATGCCCTGGACATCCTCGAAGCGCGCACCGCGCACCGCCCCCGCCATGCCGCCCCCGCGCCCGGGCTGGCGGCGCTCCGCACCCACCTGCTCAACATCCTCCCGCTGACGCCGGACGCGGCGGCCATGAACCGGATCTGGGTCGGCTCCTGGGACGTGGCCCTCTCCGACCCGGACCTGTTCGCCGCCCAACGGCTCCGCTACGCGCGCATCCGCGCCGACCTGCGCGAGTCCATCCAGGAGGCCCAGCGTCGGGGCGAGCTGCCCGACGGCGACGCGGACCGGCTCGCGGCGACCGTGCTGTCCTTCACGCACGGCCTGGTGGTGCAGGCGCTGTTCGACCCCGAAGGGTTCCCCGCCGCGTCGCAGACCGAGCTGGTCGACGGCTTCCTCGCCGCCCTCGCCCGCTGACGGCCTCCCGTCGGAGTGCGCCGACCTCCGCCACGGCGGGGCGCGGCGCGGTTCCAGCTCGGGGGGTCCCGCGATGGAGGCGACCTGTCCTATAGTCTTACTGTCGTAAGACAATAGGGGAGGCAGCGGCGAGTGATCGAGTTCGTGCTGGACGGGCGCTCGAAGGTGAACACCTACATGCAGCTGGTGCAGCAGGTGAAGCAGGCCCTGCGGGTGGGACTGCTGGTTCCCGGGGACCAACTGCCCAAGGTCCGCGACGTCGCGCAGTCGCTGGCCATCAATCCGAACACGGTGCTGAAGGCGTACCGCGAACTGGAGATCGAGGGCCTGGCGGAGGGCCGCCCGGGCGTCGGCACCTTCGTCAGACGCACCCTCGCCGGGGCGTCGCTGCCCAACCAGGCCGAGCTGCGGGCGGACCTGGTGGCCTGGCTGCACCGCGCGCAGCAGGCCGGGCTGACGCCGGAGGACATCACCGCGCTGGTGGAGACGACCATGCGGGCCGCGCTCCCGGTCGAAGCGCCGCAGCAGAAAACCACGTCGCCAGGATGAGAGGACACGCCATGGAGGCCGTGCTGGAGACCGACCAGTTGGGCAAACGATACGGAAGACAGTGGGCGTTGCGGCACTGCTCGCTGCGCCTGCCGGGCGGGCGCATCGGCGCCCTGGTCGGGCCCAACGGGGCGGGCAAGAGCACCCTGCTGCACCTGGCGGTGGGCCTGCTGCGGCCCGACGCCGGCGCGGTGCGGCTGTTCGGGCAGTCGCCCTACGACAACCCGTCGGCCCTGGCCGACATCGGCTTCGTCGCCCAGGACACGCCGCTGTACCGGGACTTCACCGCCGCCGAGCTCATCACCACGGGAGGCCGGCTCAACCGCCGCTGGGACGCGACCCTGGCCCGGACCCGCCTGGCGGACCTCGGCATCCCGCCGAACAAGCCGGTCGGCAAGCTCTCCGGCGGGCAGCGGGCCCAGGTGGCCCTCGCCCTCGCCATGGCGAAGCGTCCCCGGCTGCTGCTGCTCGACGAGCCCGTGGCCAGCCTCGACCCGCTCGCCCGTCGGGAGTTCCTGCAGACGCTGATGGGCAGCGTCGCCGACGCCGGCACGACGGTGCTGCTCTCCTCGCACCTGCTGGCCGACGTGGAACGGGTCTGCGACTACCTCGTCGTGCTGCACTCCGCCGAGGTCCGGCTCTCCGGTCCCGTCGAGGACCTGGTCGCCGGGCACCGGCGTCTGATCGGTCCCCGGCACGACGGCGGGTCGATCCCCGGCGTCGCGGACGTCGTCCGCGCCAGCCACACCGACCGGCAGTCGACCCTGCTGGTCCGCACCGACGGGCCCGTCGCCGACCCGCGCTGGAGCGTGCACGACGTGGCGTTGGAGGACGTCATCCTGGCCTATCTCGCCGACGGCGACGACGCACCGGCCAGCCACGAGGACTGGGGGGTGCCGGCATGATCTGGCTCGCCTGGCGGCAACACCGCAGGGACGCGCTCTTCGCTCTCGTCGGGCTCGCGATCCTGGGCGCTTTCCTGGTCGTCAGCGGCCTGGCCATGCGCAACGCCTTCGACGACTACGGGCTGCCGGAGTGCGTGGCCGCGGGCGACCAGGGTCCGGTCCCCGGGCTCGGCGAGACCTGCAACCGGGCCTTCAACCAGTTCTACGACCAGTTCAACACGCTGAGCCTGGCGGGCATCCTCTTCCTCGTGCTGCCGCTGCTGGTCGGCCTCTTCTGGGGCGCGCCGCTGGTGGCCCGCGAGGTCGAGCAGGGCACCCACCGGTTCGTCTGGACCCAGGGGGTCGGCCGGCGGCACTGGGCGCTGGTGAAGTTCGGGTTCGTCGGAGCCGGCGCGCTCCTGGTCTCCGTCGGCTACGGCCTCGGCATGTCCTGGTGGCTGACCCCGCTCAACGAGGGCTGGCGGCAGAGCCGGTTCGACGCGTTCTTCTTCGACATGCAGGGCGTGGCGCCGATCGGGTACACCCTCTTCGCGGTCGCGCTCGGCGTCTTCGCCGGCACGGTCTGGCCCCGGACGATGCCTGCCATGGCCGGCACCCTCGCCGGCTTCCTCGGCCTGCGCGTCGCCCTTGCCGCGCTGGTCAGGCCCCGCTACCTGCCGGCCCGCGAGCTGACCTACCCGGTATACGGCTCCGTCGGGGAGCCTCCCGGCGGAGGCGGCGACTGGGTTCTCTCCAGCGGCGTTCGCGACGCCGCCGGCAGACTCGTCGCCCCCAACGCCGAGGTGATCTGTCCGTCCGGCGCGACCGGGCCCGGCGGGCGGGCCTGCGGCGCCGACCTGGGCCTCGGGCCGGGCGCCTACAACTGGCAGCTCTACCAGCCCGAGAGCCGGTTCTGGCTGTTCCAGGGCATCGAGACCGGCATCTTCGTCGCGCTCGCGGCGCTGCTGCTCTTCCTGGCCGTGCGTCGCATCCGCCGCATCGCCTGACCGCCCCACCGCCCCCGTCGCCCGCCGCGGGGCGGCGGGGCGCGCGCGAAACATACCTTCATTGCCGGAGTGTCAACATGTAGACAATCTTCCTCGTTCTGTCTATCGTCAGCAGCACTTAGCGATGTCCTTCGATTTGAAAGAGGTCGTCAATGGTGCACATCAGACGATGGGCCGGCATCGCCACGGCCCTGCTGGCGACAGAGCTCCTGGTCGCGGGCACCGCTGCGCACGCCGCCCCGGCGGCACCGGACGCGGCACCGCCGAGCGTCGAGCAGGCAGTCACCGCCAAGCTGCTCGGGCAGGCCAGGGCCGCCGGCGAGGCGCACGCCGACGCGTCGGACACCCGGGTCACCGTCACCCGTAACAGCGGCCGGTGGGCCTTCGGCACCGCCGTCACCGTCACCTCCCACGAGGAGGACATCCACCCGACCGGCGCGATCTTCATCGCCCGGGCCGAGGCCGGCGGATGGCGGGTCGGCTTCGACGGCGAGGCGGAGTTCAGCGCGCTGGCCGCCGAGTCGCCCCTGGTCGGCAAGCAGGAGCGGGAGGTCCTCACCCGCACCCCGAGCACGATGTACGCGGGCGGCGACTACCGGACCGGGATGGCCCTGCCGTTCGCGGTCGGCCAGACGTGGACGCTGACCAGCGGCCCGCACGGCTGGGGCGGCTACGAGGCGCCGTACAGCTCGATCGACCTGGCCGGCGGCGACCAGGTGGTCCGCGCGGCACGGGCCGGCACGGCGTACACGATGTGCACCGGATGGATCCGGGTGATCCACGACCGGGGCTACTCCACCGACTACTACCACCTGTGGAGCAGCATCTCGGTCAACGGCGCCGCCGTCGGCCAGGGCGCTTACCTGGGCTACACGGGCACCGACGTCACCTGCGGCGGGGCGGCGTACGGCCGGCACGTCCACTTCGGGCTGCGGCAGAACAGCGCCTACGTGCCCATCGCCGGTCACGGCCTCGGCAAGTGGGTGTTCGAGAACGGCGCCGCCGCATACCAGGGCGGCGCGCGGCACGGCTCGACCTGGCGGGGCGCCGGTGGCGCGATCTACAACTACGGCGCGCTGGGCTTCAACCAGGCGGTCGTCGACGCCAACGGCGGGGGCACGCTGACCCGGCGGTCCGGCCCCGGCGCCGGCTACGCCGCGCTCGGCTCGGTGGCCGACGGCGCCACGGTCACCGTCTCCTGTTCCGCCAACGGCTCCAGCCACACCGGGCGGTACGGCACCACCTCGCTGTGGAACCGGCTCAGCGACGGCAGTTGGGTCTCCGACGCCTACCTGTGGACGGGCGTGAACGGTCCGATCAACGGCTGGTGCTGACCGGCCCGGCCTGACCGCGGCACACGGGGCCTCCGCCACCTCGGCGGAGGCCCCTCGGCGTGCGGGGCGGGGGGCGCCACGCACCCCCCGCCCCGGGGCTCACCGGGTCACGCCGCGCGGCACGAGGCCAACACGCCGACCACGCCGGCACCGGGCTCGCGCAGCGGCAGCCCGGTCGACGCCGCCGGACACCGGGGCACGGTGAGGTCGTAGACGCCCCGGCCGAACGTCGCCGCGGTGAGCTGCCGGCTCGGCTCGTGGTAGCGCAGGTACATCACGGCCGCCGCCGGCAGTTCCGCGCCGAGCGCGGCCCACTCGCCGCCGTTCCACGCCGAGACGAACACCCCGACGTCCGTGCCGACCAGCAGCAGGCCGTCGGAGGTCGGCACCACCGAGTTCACCGGCGCGTCGGGCAGGCCCCGGCCGATGTCCGTCCAGGTGCGACCGCCGTCGCGGGTCATCATGACGTGCGCGCGGTCGCTGCCCGACCGGAAGGCGGAGAACGTGGCGTACGCGATGTTCGCGTCCGTCGGGTGCACCGCCACCCGGGTCACCCAGGTGCCCGGCAGTTGCGCGGGGTCGACCCGGCTCCAGGTGGCCCCGAGGTCGTCGGTCCACCACAGCCTGCCGTCGTCCGTGCCGACGTAGAGCTTGTCGCCGTCGGTCGGGGCCGCCGCGATCGTGGTGATCGTGCCCCACGGGTAGCCGGACGGATCGTTCGGCCCGCCGCCGGTGAGGTCCGGGCTGATGGCCGTCCAGGTGCGGCCGTTGTCCGTCGACCGGTTGACGACGTTGCCGGCGTAGTACATGACGTTCGGGTCGCTCGGGTCGAACTGCAGCGGCGTCAGCCAGTTGCGCCGCTCGGAGGTCGTCTGGCCGGGGCCGATGGACTGGCGCGGGGCGGCGCCGGCGTTCTCCGAGCGGTAGCAGGAGCCGTACTGGCTGCAGCCGAAGACGATGTTCGGGTTCTCCGGATGGATGATCACCTGGAGACCGTCGCCGCAGCCGATGGCGGTCCACGGGCCGCCCACGCCCGTGTAGCCCCGGTTGCAGCCGTTGTCCTGGGCGCCGCCGACCTTCAGCGCCGGGTCGGTCTCCGCGACGTCCACCGTGTAGAACTGCGTGTACGGCTCGTACGTGGACTTGACCCAGCCGCTCACCCCGTTGCTCTCGGAGCGGTAGAAGCCGCCGTCGTTGCCGAGGTAGGCCCGGCCCGGCACCTTGGGATCCCAGCGCACGACGTGCTGGTCGGCGTGGACGCCGCCGACGTTGCCGAAGCTCTGCGCGCCGTCGGTCGAGCGGCGCAGGTTTACCCCGGTGAGGAACACGTGGTCGGCGTCGGCCGGATCGACGAAGAGCTTGCCGAACCACCAGCTGAAGGTGGACTGGGACGCCTGGTTGGCGTTGACCGGGGTCTGCGTCCAGGTGTCGCCGCCGTCGTCCGAGCGGTAGAAGGCGCGGAACGGGCCGAGGGCGGTGCCGACGTACGCGTACAGCCGCTCGGGGTTGCTCGGGGCGAGGGCGAGGCCCCAGCGGCCCTGGTCGGCGTCGGTGGGCAGCCCGTTGGTCATCCGCCGCCAGTTCCGACCGCCGTCGTCGGAGCGCCACAGGCTGGAGCCGGGCCCGCCGTAGGTGCGCTGGTGCGGCTCGCGCAGGTGGTCCCACAGCGCCGCGTAGACCCGGTTCGGGTTCTGCGGGTCGATGACGACCTCGGTGGCGCCGGTGGTGGCGTTCGGCGGGGCGAGGGCCTGTCGCCAGGTGTCCCCGCCGTCCTCGGAGAGGTAGACGCCCCGCTCGCCGCCGGGTACGAACAGGTTGCCGGCGGCCGCGGCGAAGATGCGGTCCTGGTTGTCCGGGTCGATGGCGAACCGGGCGATCGCGTGGCTGTTCTCCAGGCCGACGCGCTGCCACGTGCGACCCCGGTCCCGGGAACGGTAGACCCCGTCGCCGCCGAAGGTGATCGAGCCGCCGCCCGGCTGCGCCTCGCCGGTGCCGGCGAAGAGCACGCCGTCGCTGGTCATCGCGACCGCGCCCATGCTCTGCGTCCCGCCGTCCGGCCACGCGGCCTCGAAGGTGGCGCCCGCGTCGGCCGAGCGCCAGATGCCGCCGGAGGCGGCGGCGACGAAGACCTGGTTGGCGACCTGCGGGTCGACGGCGATGTCCACCACCCGGCCGCCGATGTTGCTCGGGCCGAAGAAGCGCCAGTCCCGGTCGGCGAGGTGGCGGTAGACGCTGCGGGTGCGGGCGGCGAGCTGGTTCGCCTCGCCGCGGGCCTTCGCGTACCTGGCGGCCGACAGGTTCGTGCTGCCGTCGCTGAGCCGCTGGGCGGTCATCCACTCGGCCGGCAGCTCCATCGGCCCGGTGGGGCTGCTGGTGGCCAGCGACTCCTCGCCGCGGGCCGACGGTGTCGAGGTCGTCAACGCGGCCGCGGTCAGCAGCGCCAGGGCGGCTGCCACCGGCAGGGCGCGTCTACCTCGGACGAGGGTGGGACTCATGCGGTATCTCCCGTCCACGTGCGGGTGCGACCGGGAACCAGTCGTCTGTCGCACGCTAGACAGGCGGGTGACCGGCGTCACCCGGCAACTGTTGGGATTCCGGTCGTCGGGTTAGGACACCTGTCGAGCCCGGTGGCTATCCGCTCTGGAACTCCGGCAGCCCCGCGTCCTCCGAGTCCGGCCCCACCACCGCGGTCAGCGTGGTGCCGTCGGCGCAGAGCGCGCCCGCCCGCAGGTACATCCGCCGCTGCTGCGTCCGGGTCAGCACCTCGGCCTCGAAGACCTCGTCCTCGACGCGCAGCAGCTCGATGTCGGCGCGGCCCTCGTAGTGGGCGCGCACGTCCAGCGGGGTCATCCGGACGGTGGCCTCGACCGTCGTCAGGGCACCCTGCTCCACCACCGAGGTGACCCGCGCGCCATCGGGCAGCACCAGGCCAACGACCTCGGCGTCGACCCGCGGCTCGGCGTCCAGCGGTACCCGGTCGCAACTGGGCAGGTTCGCCAGCATCCCCGGGCCGCGCCCCGACGGCTGCGCCGCGTCCGTCCCGCCGCAGGCGACGAGCAGCGGGATCGTGGCGGCGACCGCGAACACCCGGAGTCTCACCGCCGCAGGATGCCACCTCACCGCAGCACCCGCCAGCGGCGCACCATCAGCAGCAGGGCGGTGATGACGACCGCCGTGAGCGCCATCAGGGCCGTCGAGATGAGCGCGCCGTACGCGAAGCCGGAGAACTCGAAGGCCTGGTCGAAGATGTAGACGGGCAGGTAGAGCGTGGCGTTGGCCGGCCGGCCGTCGGTGAGCACGTACGCGGGCACGAAGTTCACCTGGAGGGTGAGGATCGTGTCCCGCACCGCCAGCAGCACCAGCACGGGAGCCAGCAGCGGCAGCGTGAGCCGGCGCAACTGGCCGAACGGGCCGCAGCCCTCCAGCGCCGCCGCCTCGTACAGCCGGCCGTCGAGCATCCGGCGGGCGGCGAGGACGACCACGAAGCCCTCGCCGATCGGGAACGCCAGCATCAGCACCACCGCCACCCGGGCGGTCGTCGGGTCCGCCAGCCAGGTGAAGCCCGGATGACCGAAGAGCCCGAGCACCTGGTTGAGCGGGCCGTAGAGCGGGTTGAGCACCCACAGGAACAGCACGGCCAGGGCGACGTCGGGGACGACCGTCGGCAGGTAGACCGCGACCCGGAACCACCGGCCGCCCGGCCGGGGCGCGGCGAGCAGCAGCCCGAGCCCCACCGCGGCGAGCAACCGGACCGGCACGGCCAGCGCCACGTGCGTCAGGGACGCCTGCACGCTGTCGAGCAGGAAACCGTCGGCCAGCATCCGGCGCACGTTGGCCAGGCCCACGAACCTCGGGTCGCGGGTCAGCCCGGTGTGGTCGGTGAACGCGTAGCCGACGTTGAGCAGCGCCGGCAGGGCGACCAGCAGCGCGACCGCCACGGCGTACGGGGTGAGGAACGCCCAGGCGGTGAGCTGCCGGCCCGCCCTGCCCGCCTTCACCGGCGCCGCCCCGTGGCGGTGTCGAAGCGGTGGATCCGCTCCGGGTCGGGGCGCAGCCGCACCCGGTCGCCCGCTCGCACGCCCGGCCGCGGGCCGGTGCGCACGACGAGGCGGGCGCCGTCGGGACACCGGGTCAGCAGGACGGCCTCGCTGCCGAGCGCCTCCACCGCCTCGACGGTCGCCTCGACCGGCCCCTCGGCGTCGAGCGCCAGGTCCTCGGGCCGCACGCCGAGGGTCACACCCGGCTGCCCGCCCAGCGCGCCGCCCCCGGTCACCAGGTTCATCGGCGGGCTGCCCAGGAAGCCGGCGACGAAGGTGTCGGCGGGCTCGTCGTAGACCTGCTGCGGCGGCCCGACCTGCCGGATCCGGCCGCCGTCCAGGACGACGACCCGGTCGCCGAGGGTCATCGCCTCGGCCTGGTCGTGCGTGACGTGGATGGTGGTGGTGCCGAGCTCACGGTGCAGGCCCAGCAGGTCGGCGCGGGTGGCGAAGCGCAGCGGCGCGTCCAGACTGGCCAGCGGCTCGTCGAGCAGGTAGACGCTGGGCTCGCGCAGCAGGGCGCGGGCCAGGGCGACCCGCTGGCGCTGCCCGCCGGACATCTCGTCGGGGTGCCGGTCGAGCAGGTCGGCGATCCCCAGGCGCTCGGCCGCGGCGCGGGCCCGCCGGTCGGCCTCGGCGCGGGGGACCCGGCGGACCCGCAGCCCGAACGTGAGGTTGCCGAGGGCGGTGAGGTGCGGGTAGAGCGCGTAGTCCTGGAACACCATCGCCACGGCCCGCCGGTGCGGCGGCACCCGGGCGACGTCGCGGCCGTCCACCACGACCCGGCCACGGTCCGGCCGGTCCAGCCCCGCGACCAGCCGCAGGACGGTGGACTTACCCGAGCCCGACGGCCCGACCAGGGTCAGCATCTCCCCGGCCCGCACGTCCAGGTCGATCCCGTCGACGGCGGTCGTCCGCCCGTACGCCTTGGTCAGCGACTCCAGCCGGATCGCCCCGCGTCCGCTCACCCGCCCGCTCCCGCCGGCAGGGCGAACAACGGCCGGGTCTGCTCCTCGAGCCGGCGCAGCCCCTCCTCGCGCCCGACCCGGCCGTAGAACACCTCTTCCAGCAGGGTGCCCGCCTCGCGTTCCACTCGCGACCAGGTGGCGGTGCGCGGGGTGGCGCGCAGGTGCGGCGCGGCGTCGAGGTAGACCCGCGACGACCGGGGCGGCGCGGCCGGGTCGAGGAACGCCGGGGAGTTGGCGACGTCGAGCCGGGACGGGACGGTGCGGCCGGACTCGGCGAGGATCCGCTGTCCGGCCTGGCCCATCGCGAACTCGATGAACCGCCAGGCGTCGTCGTGGTCGGGCAGCCCGGCGCCCATGCAGTAGGCGTCGCTGTGCAGGATCGAGGCGGGCACCCCGCCCGGCGCGACCGGCAGCGGCGCCACGTCCCAGGAGAACCGGTCGATGGTGCGCAGCGTGGGCACGGCCACCCGGCTGTTGAGGTACATGCCCAGGGTGCCGCGCAGGAACCGGGCCTCGCTCGACTCGCTCTGCTCCTCGGCGTCCGGCGGCACGACGTGGTGCGTGAGTTGCAGGTCGAGGAACCAGTCGACGGCCTTGCGGGTGGCGGGGTCGCGGGTGAGGGTCAGGGTGGTGGGCCGGGCCGGGTCGTCGACGAGTTCGCCGCGGTTGGACCAGACGAACGGCGCGAGCCGGGGCACGGACGGCTCCACGCCCACCCCGTAGCGGCCGTCGCGGGTCAGCGCGCGGGCGGCCGCCAGGAAGTCGTCCCAGGTCCAGCCGGCCTTCGGCAGTGGCACGCCGGCGGCGGCGAACAGGTCGGCGTTGTAGTAGACGACCAGGGAGGAGAGGTTCTGCGGCAGGCAGGTCAGGGCCTTGCCGTCGAACCGGAAGGCGTCCAGTGCCTGCGGGCTGAAGTCGCTCTCCTTGAGCACGGTGCTGCGTTCCAGGTAGGACTGCGCCGGCTCGATCGCCCCCTGCGCGGCGAACTGCCCGTAGCGGCGGTAGTTGAGCAGGAACACGTCCGGCGGCTTGCCGCCGGCGAACGAGGTGGTCAGCCGGGCCATCAACTCGTCCTGGCTGGCGACGGGGGAGAGGTTGACGTCGACGTCGCGGTTGGCCTCCTCGAAGGCGGTCACCATGGTGCGGTAGCCCGCGACCTCCTCGGCGTCGCCGAACAGCACGACGGTGATGCCCGACGTGTCGCCGGGGCGGTCGCCGCCGCCGCAGCCGGCGGCGTAGCCGACCAGCAGAGCGGCCATGACCAGGCCGATCCAGCGCCGTGCCCGGGTGTGCGTCAACTGCGTCCTCCAGATCTCAGTGCGGCCAGCGGGTCGTCGTGCAGCAGGATCCGCTGGGCCAGCAGGAACACCAGCACGCACGGCACGGTCGCGACCACGCATCCGGCCATCAGCAGCGGCCAGTCCGTGGGGTTCAGCAGCCGCAGGAACTGCAGGCCGAGCGGGTAGGTGTACCGGTCGCCGCTGTGCAGGTACAACAGCGGGTCGATGAAGTTGGCCCAGTGGAACGTGAAGGCCAGCACGGCCACGGCGAGGGTCGCCGGGCGCACCTGGGGCAGCGCGACGCGGCGCCAGACCGTCAGCCAGCCGGCGCCCTCCAGGCGGGCCGCCTGGAGTTGGCTCTCCGGCACCCCGCCGAAGCTCCAGGCGTAGAGCAGCACCAGGAACGGGCTGCCGGCGAGCACCGCCGGGGCCAGCAGCGGGACGTACGTGTCGACCACGCCGGCCAGGCGGAACAGCTCGAAGCGGGTCGCCCACACGGCGGTGGCCGGGACGAGCAGCACCGCCAGCAGGCCGAGGACGACCCGCCGGCGGGCCGTCGGCGCGAGCAGCCGCAGCCCGAAGCCGGTCAGGGAGGCGACGGCGACGGTCAGCGGCACGGCGAGCGCGACGACCAGCGCCGAGTTCGCCAGGTAGCGGAACAGCGGGATCAGCTCGGGCAGCCGGGCATAGGCGGCCAGCGTCGGCTCCGGCGGGAGCAGTTCGAGCGTACGCGGCGGGGGCAGGCCGGCGGGCCGCAGCGAGCCGACCACCATGAACCACAGCGGGGCGGCGAACACCGCCGCGAACAGGGCCGGTACCACGAAACGCCCGATGATCCGCGGGATCGTGGCGCGACCCGACAACCGCACGTCGCCGAACCTATGGCCGGCGCGCCGCCCGGTCATCGGGCACCTGTTGGAATCGGCTCGCGCCGCCTCCTACGCCTGTCGTACGCCGCCCGGCGGGGGGTGGGGCCCCGGCGCCTGCGACAGACGTAGGAGCCGGGGCCGCCCACCTGCCACACGTGTCCGATGACCGGCCGCGCGTCCATTCGTACGCTTCGATCGAACTGTCGGCCCGGCGGCCTCCTGGTCCTCCCGCCGGAGCGCGGCGGGCCGACGGCGGGTGCCGGAACGGGAGGAGCGCGATGCGAACCACGAGAAACTGGTGGCGGTCGGCGGTGGTGGTCGTGGCGGCGGCGGCCGTGGGCCTGCCGGCGGCCACCGCGACGGCGCGGCCCGCCACGGAGAGCCCCGGGCCGGTCGTCGAGGCCGGGGTCACCCAGCCGGTGTTCGGCTACGCCGACGCGATCCGCGAGCGGGTCTTCGTCACCTCTGACGTCGACACCGACGCCGACGGCGCGCTCGACGTCGTCGCCATGGACATCATCCGGCCCAGGGCGAGTGACGACGGCCTGCGCGTGCCGGTGGTGATGGATGCCAGCCCCTACTACTCCACGGTGTGCCGCGGCAACGAGGGGGAGTGCAAGGGCGACCTCGACGGCGACGGCCTCAACGACCGGTGGCCGCTGTACTACGACAACTACTTCGTGCCGCGCGGGTACGCGGTGGTGCTGCTCGACATGATCGGCACCAACAACTCGACCGGCTGCCCGGTCACCGGCGGCCGCGCGGACAACATCAGCGCGCCGACCGCGATCGACTGGCTCAACGGCCGCCGCCCCGGCCGGGACGCCGCCGGCCGCGCCGTCGTCGCCGGCTGGCACAACGGCAGGACCGGCATGATCGGCAAGTCGTACGACGGCACGCTGGCCAACGCGGCCGCGGCCGACGGGGTGGCCGGGCTGAGCACGATCGTGCCGATCTCGGCCATCTCCAGCTGGTACGACTACTCGCGCAGCAACGGCCTGGTGACCCGGGCCAACAACTACTCGGGCAGCCTCGCCAACACGGTCACCGACCCCGACCGCAGGGCGTACTGCGCGCCGGTGCGTGACCGGCTCGGCGCGGGCGTCGACGACGTCACCGGCGACTACAACGACTTCTGGGCCGAGCGGGACTACGTCCCGCACGCCGGCCAAGTGCGCGCCAGCGTCTTCGTCGTGCACGGCCTCAACGACAACAACGTCCGGCCCGACCACTTCAGCAACTGGTGGAACGCGCTGGCGGAGCGGAACGTCCCCCGCAAGCTCTGGCTGACCGGCACCGGCCACGTCGACCCGTTCGACTTCCGACGCGAGCAGTGGGTGGACACGCTGCACCGGTGGTTCGACTACTGGCTGCACGGCATCGACAACGGCATCATGGCCGAACCGATGGTGGACGTCGAGCGGGCGCCGGACGTCTGGGAGACCCACGCCACCTGGCCGCTGCCGGGCGCCCACCCGACTCAGGTCTTCCTGCGGCCCGGCGAAGACGGGGCGGCCGGCGGGCTGTCGGTGCGCCCGCACCCCGGCAACGCGTCGGTCTCGTTCCGGGACACCCCCTCGATGAGCCAGGTCAACGCCATCCGGCATCCGTCGGATCCGCTGGCGAACACGGAGAACCGACTGGTGTTCCTGTCCCCGCCGCTGCGGGCGCCGCTGCACGTCTCCGGCTCGCCCGTGGTGAAGATCAACGCGTCCGTCGACGGCGCGGACACCAGCTTCGCCGGCCTGCTCGTCGACTACGGGACCCGGCCCCGGTTCAGCACCACCGGTGACGGCATCCGGACCCTGACCGCGCAGGACTGCTGGGGCGGCGAGGCCACCTGGGGCGGGCACGCCGAGGACGCCTGCTACCGGCGGACCGAGAAGACCGTGGCCGCCAACGGGCAGGAACTGGTGACCAAGGGCATCCTCGACGGGCTCAACCTGACCTCGCTGAGCGCGTCGACGCCGCTGGTGCCGGGCGCCAAGAACGCGGTCGACGTGCGGCTGCTCCCCGAGGACTACGTCTTCGAGGCCGGCCACCGGATCGGCGTGGTCCTGCTCGGCTCGTACTCCGGCTACAGCAGCCGGGCCAAGCAGAACCGGGCCGAGATCACCGTGCACTTCGACCGCAGCCGCATCGAGCTGCCGGTCGTCGGGGGCCGCACGGCGGCGGTGCGCGCCGGCCTGTAGGGACCCGGGACGGGACGCGCGGTGCGCCGGGCGTCCCGTCCCGCGGCCGGCCCGTCGTGGCCGGTCCGCACCCGTCCGGCCGGTCGCCGACCCCGGTCCGTGACCGGTCCGCACCCGTCCGGCCGGTCGCCGCTCGCCGGCCGTGGCCGTGACCGGTCCATCCCGGCCGGGCTCAGCCCTCCGGCCGGTAGTGGCCGGTCAGCCGGCCCAGCTTCAAAGCCAGGTGCAGGCAGAGCCGTTCGTTGCCGTCCTTCAGGTCGGTCTCGGCGAGTTCCTCGATGCGTTGCAGCCGGTAGTAGAGGGTGGTGCGGTGCAGCCGTAGCTGCTCGGCGGTGGCGTGGGCGTTGCCGGCGAGGTCCAGATAGCGTTCCAGGGTCTGCAGCAGCACCGGGTTCGCCTGCTCGCGGAGCATCCGCTCCAGCCCCGGGTGCACGTCGGCCATGTCGAGGTGCTGGCCGTCCAGCCGCGACAGCACCCGGTAGATGCCCAGGCCGGACCAGGAGACCACGCGGCCCAGGGCGGGCAGCCGGACGCCTACCCGGGCCGCCTGCAGCGCCTCCCCGTACGACCCGACGGCGTCCGCCAGGCCCGAGCGTGCCTGCCCGACGCCGACGACGGTGCGTTCGACCGAGGCGAGCCCGCGGATCGCCTGCTGGAGGTTGTCGTCGAGGAGCTTGGCGGCGGCCTCGGGGGAGGGACGACCCGCGCCCCGGTCGCCGCAGAGCAGCAGGGCGCCGTGGTCGTCGCGGACCACGTGCAGCGCCTCCCGGGTGCCGATCCAGCGTCGGGTGGTGACCAGCGCCTGCTCCAGCGCGAAGCGGGCGACCTCGTCGGGCAGTTGGCCGCCGGGCGTGACCAGTTGGGCGACGACGGCGGTCGCCGGCCCGTCCCCGACGATCAGGCCGGCCTCCCGGAGCGCCCGCACCGACCGGTCACGCGTCGTCTCGCTGTCGGACAGCAGCGTGCGCGCCGCCTCGGTCTCCCGCTGGGAGGCCAGCTCGCCGAGGAGGTTCTCCCGGTAGAGCGCCAGCGACAGCTCGCTCACCAGCCCCGTGGCCTCGATGTCCGCGTCGGTCATGGTGCCGTCCGGGTCGATGAACCACACGAAGCCCAGCAGCAGGTCCTGGTGCCGGATCGGGACGCAGACCCGGGGCAGGAGGTCGAGTTCCGCCGACGGCGGCGTCCGCACCGGCTCCCGGGCCTCCATGATGCCGACGTCGCGGAACCAGGCCATCACCTCGGGCGTGGTCTGCCGACGCAGGATCGACGCCTTGCGGACGTCGTCCATCAACCCGGTGTGCTCGCTGTAGACCACCACGCGCTGACGCCGGTCCTCGATCAGCGCCGGACGGCCGACGTGGGCGGCGAGAGCGTCGACGATGCGTTGCAGCTCACCCTGCATGTGTTCCTCCGGTCGCCCGCTCAGCGCCACCGGTGCCCCGCGCGGGTGCACGGCCTGCCCCTGGATCCTGCCTGCTGCCTCGAATGGTTCCTCCCCGACCAGACCTGATCAAGATCTGACCAGCTCGTCAACAGGTAAGCGCGGCCGGCGGTTGATGTCGTTACAGCGGCCGCCCCTCCGACGGCCCGGCAGGGCGGCCGGATCCCGGGGGTGGCCGGGTCGTCGCCCGTCCGGCGGGCTCCGCCCGCGCCCTACGCCCGCCCCCTGGGCACTGCGGCGGCATCCGTGCCGACGGGCGGCAGGCACGCCACCGGCGCAGGTCAGAGGGCTGGTGTTGTGGCGATTCGGCCCTCGCGGGTCTGCGTTTCGGGGGATCCTGCAAGTAAGTACGGCAGCGGGAGGATGGGCAGCACGATGAGGTCCGACCGTCGTCGACTCGCGGCCCTGCTCCTGCTCGCCGCGATACCCCCGATGGTGGAGATGGCCGTGCTGGTCGGCGTCGGGTTCTACGCGGCCCAGGCCCTCGCCCCGCAGTCCACCGCCGTCTGGCCGTACGACTCCTACCACGACCTGCGGTGGCTGCTGGTCTACCACAACTCGTGGTGGACGTTCGCGGTGGGCCTGTTGGCCGTGACCCTGGCGCGCGGGTTGTTGTCGGCGGGGCTCACCGCACTGGCCTGGCCCGGACGGTTGCCCCGTCCGTCGACGCGCTGGCTCGTCCTGCGCAACATCGAAGTCGCGGCTGTCGCCACGGTGATCATCTCGCCGTGGGCCGCGATCTCGGTCGCCTTCTCGGCGGTCGCGCTCTCCTGGTACCTGTTCGCATCGGTGGTCCCGATGCTGCTGATCGCCCCCTTCCTGCAGCGCGCCGGAGTGGTCGGACGCTGGTGGAAGGGGCTGCCGTCGATGGAGCTGCTCGGCTGGTCGATCGTCAACTTCCTCGTGATCACGGTGGCCAGCGCCCTCATCGTGAGCGCCCCGGGCTGGTCGAGGGTCGCCGTCGCCGGGCTGGCCGGCGCGGTCAACGGGCTGCTCTGGCGGCGGACCGTGAACGCGGCCGCGCAGCCGGGGCGGATCCGACTGGCCAGGGTTCCCGTCGCGCCGCTGGCGATCGTGCTCACCATGGTCGCCGCCGTCGGCGTCCCGCCGCTGATCGGCCTGGCGTCCGGGACGACGGGGCAGTGGCACCCACCCATCGTCACCGAGCGACTCCCCGAGCGCGTCCCGTACGCGGTCATCGTGCTCGCCGGGTTCGAATCGAGCTGGGACGGTCAGCAGCCCGCGGACCCGCGGGTCGAGCGCTTCTCCTACCAGGGTCTGGACCGCGAGGGCCGGCCGTTGCCGTACGCCCCGCAGGCCACCCACCGTTCCCTGGACTCCAGCGCCGCGCTGCTGGCCGCGCAGGTCGACCGGCTGCACGCCCGCACCCGTCGGCCGGTGGCCCTGGCCGGCGAGAGCGAGGGCGCCCTGGTGATCCGCATTTACCTGGAGAAGCTGCCCGGCGGCCCGGTGGAGGCCGCGATGCTGTTCAGTCCGCTGATCTGGCCCGGCCGCGCCTACTACCCCAGGCCCGGCTACGAGGGCTGGGGACTGGTAGCGGGGTGGGAGCTGCGGGCCATCGCCGCCGTGTCGAACCTCGTCAAGAAGGTCGACAACGACCCCGACGAACCGTTCGTCCGCTCGGTCATCGTCGACGCGCCCTTCTATCGCAACCGCATCCTCTGCCCGGTTCCCGGAGTGCGGATGATCGCCTTCCTGCCGTTGGTGAGCGCGGCCGAGGCCCCGTCGGGCGAGCACTCCCGCATCCCTGTCGTCGAGGTGCCGGCCCTGCACGGGGACCTGTTGAGCAGGCGGGCGACCTACGACCGCGCTCTCGACTTCCTTGCCGGGCAGCGCGTGGACGAGCCGCGACGGGAGTATGAACTGCTCCAACGGCTCAGTGCCGCCTGGCAGGCGCCGCCCCTCGTGCTCGCCGTCAACCCGATCTGGTTCACCAACAGGGAGGGCGACCCGTCGCTCAGTGGCCGCATCTGCGAGGGCCGGTAGCGGTCAGGCGGCGGGTGTGGCGTTCCCGTGCTCGACAGGAGCGCCGAAGGCCGTCGCGCCCGCGCGGGACGTCACCGGCCGCCCGCGGCCAGTTCGGCGAGCATCCCCTCGCAGCTGCGGACGACGACCTGGGCGCCCCGCCGCTGGGCCAGCCGGAGCGAGCTGTCCTCCGCCGCCCTCCGCCACCTCCACTGCGCGTCGGAGGCGACCTCCCAGAGCCGCTGCCCGGTCGCGTCGTGCTCGACGCCGAGTCGGGCGGCCAGGCCGACGCCGTCCCCGCCGACCAGCCGCCGTGCCTCCGCGGCCAGTTCGGTGTCGAAGCCGAGCCGGTTGTCCCGCAGCGCCGCGAGCAGGCGCAGCTCCCGGAACTCGTGCGCGCCGGCGAGGATCTGTTCCAGCATGGCGAGCAGCTCACCGGTGCCCGGTTCCGGTTCGGCCCGCAGCAGCGCCTCCACGGCGGCCATCGCCGAGCGCGCCTTGAGCGCGTCCAGCCGGTCGATGAGCAGGCGGTTCACCGACTCGCGCAGCTCGGTCAGGCCGCTGCGGCGGATGAGTTCGGCGGAGAGCTTGGCCCGGCTGTCGCAGCCGGTGCGGACCAGGGTGGTCGCGAGCCGGACGCCGAAGATGCCGAGCCGGTCCAGCAGCGCGGCGCGTACCTCCGCGTCCAGCCGTAGGGGCAGCTCGCCGCCGACGAACCGGTCGGCCGAGATCAGGTGGGCTTCCAGGGCCGGGCGGGGCACCCGGGCCAACTGCGCGAGCGCGGCGAAGTCCGACTCGCTCAGCACCCGGCCGGCCAGGCCGATCAGCCCGCTGCACGCCACCGTGTTCACGCAGAGCGCGTCGACCCTGGGGTCGCGGAACTGCCGGCGGGCCAGTTGGCGGGCGGTGATCAGGGCGTCGATCCGCCCGCCGCCGGTCTCGTCGGCCCGGGACAGCACCAGGATGACGTTCACCGGGGCTGCCTGCCCGACCGCGCTCTCGCGGCTGGACTCCAGGACCCTCAGGTCGCTGCCGCGACCGTCCCGGGTCAGGTACAACACCGCGTCCGCGTCCCGCAGGACCCGGTCCATCACCGGGGCCCGGCCGTGCTCGTCCACGCCGGTGATCGGGGGCGTGTCGATGAGAGTCATCTGCCGCAGGGCCCGGGTCGGCCACCGCACCACGATGTCGCGCAGCTCGCCGGCTCGCCAGCCGACGAGGTCGACCCGCATCCCCGTCGCCGACTTGGCCATCGCCAGGTCCTGCGGCGGGTGGCTGGTCGAGTAGGCGATGGCGCGCGGCTGCGGCCCGTCCTCGTACCAGGTGAAGACGTCGGCGCCGTCCGCGTCGTCGACCGGCGCGACCTCCTCGCCCATGATCGCGTTCAGCAGGGTGGACTTGCCGGACCGCCACGGGCCGGCGATCGCGATGCGCAGCGGCTGCTCCAGCCGGGCCAACTGCTGCCGGAGACGCGCGGTGGCGCGGGGATTGTCCCGGTAGAGCCGCAGGGCGTGGTGCAGCAGCCCCCACACCGCCTCGTCGAGGCGCAGGCCGACCGTCATGTGGGCGGCCCCAGCCTCGCCGGGGCGCTCCGGGCGGCGGTCAACTGCTGCGCCTGGTCGTAGAGCGCGGCCAGCCGGGTCATCTTCAGCCGGATCTCGCGTTGGCGCTGGTCGCGGACGGCCGCGTCGGTGTCGGCGGCCTGCTTGGCGGTGCGGAACGACCGGACGATGGACTCCTGCAACTCCTCGGTCAGCGCGGTGAAGTGGTCGCGGAGCATCCGCTGCACCTGCCGGACGGTGTCCCGGCAGTCCTTGTTCATGCGGACGAAGAAGTCGTCGACGTGTCGCTGGATCGCCGTCTTGACGGTCGACTGGCGGCGGCGGAGCATCTGCCTGCTCTCGTCGCGGATGCTCTTGCCGCCGAACAGCGCGCCGGCGCCGATCGAGACAGGGTTGATCATCGGCATGCCGGCCAGCGTCAGCGCCAGGCCGAACATCAGCAGGCCGCCGTAGGAGCCCTTCATGCCCGTGATCACCTTCTGGCTCGCGGTGAACCGGTCGATGTTCGGTCGTTCGATCTCCGGCAGCCGGTTGTCGAGGTCCTCCGGCACGGTCACCGACCAGGGCGGCAGCGCGTCGTAGCCGTACCGGGCGAAGTTGGCGGCCACCCGGCGCGCGGCCCAGTCGCAGCGTTGGACCAGCCACTCGTGGTTCGCCTCCGCCGCCTCGACCAGGCTGCGTTCCAGCCACTCCTGGAAGGTGTCCCATGCGACGAGCGGGTCGGCGGTGTCGAACGCCTCGTCGACCATCCGCAGGATCTGGCGGGTCCGGTCACGCAGGTCGTACTCGATGTCGGAGAGCAGGTCGGCCATCTCGTCGTTGAGCGTGTTCTGCCAGCGCGTGGAGCAGCGGCGCAGCTCGTCGACCTCCCGCTGGGCCGCGTGCAGCTGGGAGATCGGGCCGGACTGCTGCTCCTCCTCCTCCTGGCTCTCCAGCTCGGCGCGCAGCGGCGCGGCGAGCTGTTCGACGACCGTCCGGGCGGTCAACGCCACCGAGGCCCGGGCCAACGTGTCGGCCTTACCGGCCAGGTCCCGCTGGAGCCGGGCGATCAGCACCGGGAAGCCCGACTCGGCGTTGAGCTCGCGGTCGTCGGTGACGGCCGCGCGCAGGCGTAACGCCGACGAGACCGGGATCAGCGCCGCCGGTACGCCGGCCTCGGCCAGGTGCCGCCGGTTGCGTTCGGCGACCACACGCCAGCCCGGCACCAGGTCGGTCTTGGTCTGCACCACCACCACGTTCGGGTGCGACCGGGTGACGTGCAGCAGCATGTTGATCTCAGCGACCGAGAGTTCCCGGGTCGAGTCCGAGACCAGCAGCACCGCGTCCGCTCGACTCACGGCGGCGATCGGTGCGCCGCCGCCGATCGCGGCCACCTCGTCGCTGCCGGTCGTGTCCACCAGCACCAGCCCGGCGCCGAGCAACGCGCGCGGCAGTCCGATCTCGACGTGCGCGGGGCCGCCGCCGGGCCGCCGTCCGAGCGTGCCGGCCACCGCGGCCGCGATCCGGTCCACCGGTACCGCGGTCCGCTCGACGGTCACGCCGGCGGTGGGCCGGCCCGCCGCCGGCGGCGTGTGCACCACCGCGGCCGAGGCGACCTCGTCGTGACGCACCACAGTGGGCAGCACCGTGGTGAGACCGTCCCCGACCGGGCAGACCGGCGCGTTGACGATCGCGTTGACCAACTGGCTCTTACCCTGGTTCGGTTCCCCGACGACCAGGACGCGCAGCGTCGGGTCGAGCAGTTGGACACGCTTGTCGCGGACGGCCTGGAGCAGATCGCCGCGTCCGTGTTCGCGGCAGGTGCGGGCGATCTCGTCGAGCACGTCCAGCCAGATCCCCGCCATCACCGCACCAAGTGTGCGGATTTCAGATCAAATATCAAGAGCGATGCGGAAAAAGCCGGAGCGCCGGAGGCGCTCCGGCTTTCCGCTCCCGCCTGGACCCGGGTCAGAGCAGACCGTCGCCGAGACCGAGCAGCCCTCCGCCGGTGGAGGCCGACACTCCGCCGTGGACCTCGGCGTCGCCGGACACACCGCCGGTGACGTCGCCGCTCACGCCGCCGACCGCGCCGGTGACGCCGGAGAGGACGCCGTCCACCTGGCCCGTCACGCCGCCCACGGTCGACGGCACGTCGACCGGCGGCACCACGGCGCCGCCGTCGCCCAGGCCGAGACCGCCCAGGGTGTCGTCGCCGCCCAGCGAGCCGACGATCCCGTCGACCTGGCCCTCGGCGCCGGGCAGCGCGCCCCCGAGCAGGCCGTCCGGGGTGCCGAGCAGGCCGTGGTCGGTGGCGTCGAGCACGGTGCCCGGGTCGCCGACCGTGCCGGCCACGTCCCCGACCGCCGGGTCGACCGTGGTGTCCACCGCGCCGACCACGTCGGCGTCGAGGGTGTGCGCCAGGTCGTGCACCCCGATCAGGTTGGTGCCGAGACCGTCCGGCCCGACACCCAGGCCGATGCCGGGCAGCACGGTGGCCCCGAGGCTGGCGGCCACCGGGTCGACGGTGATGGCGCCCAGCACGCCGGCCTTGACGTCCGCGCCGCTGTAGCCGCTGATGTTGACCTCCGGCGTGGCCGTCTGCAGGTGGCCGACCACGCCGGCGACGTCCGCCACGAGCGGGTCGGCTCCGAGCTGCCCGGTCACCGGGGCGACCGGGGCGAACCCCTGGGTCGGGGCGTAGTCGACCACCAGCGGGACGACGTCCTGCACGTCGGCGGGGGTGATGTCGGTGAGGCCGGCGGACTGCAGCGCGCCCTCCGGGTCGAGGTCGAACGCCGCCTTGGCGTCGGGGTCGGTGAGCAGATTGAGCACGAAGTCGTGCAGGGTCATGTGCGGGATCTCCTCGATGTGCGTCGGCGACCGTTGATCGTCGACGGTGACGCTATGGCCGGTGACCGGCTGCGGTCATCGGGGACGAGCCCGCGACCCGCCCCGCCGGATTAGGGCACGCACTCCCTCGTACGTTAGGGGGACTGGGGGACTCGGGTCGGCCGGATTTAGGGTCCTGATGCCGGAGTGATCTCTGGTACGAACGTAGGAGCCCACGGGGTTCGCCGGGGGTGTTGGCCGCGGTCCGCACGCCGTCGCCACCGGCCGACCAACTCGCGGTGAGGGAAGAAAGCGCATGCCGTACGTCCTGGGGATAGACATCGGAAGCACCAACACCGCGGCCACCGTGGCCCGGCGACACGGCGCGACCTGGAGTCGTCCCGAGGGGGTCCCGCTGGACGCCGGGTCGGTGACCGTGCCCTCGGTGCTGCACGTCACGGCGGACGGAACGCTCACGGTCGGCGAGCCCGGCGCCGACGACGGGGCCCGGACGGCCCGGGGCTTCGTCCGCCGGGTCGGCGACGACGTGCCCCTGATGCTTGCCGGCGAGCCGTGTCCGCCGCAGACGCTGACCGCCGTGCTGGCGACGTGGGTGGTCGAACGCGTGCTCGCCCGCGAGGGTGAGCCCGCCGAGGCCGTCGTGCTCAGCCACCCCGCGGGTTGGGGCCGGCACCGACGGGAGCTGTTGCACACCGCCCTGCGGGAACTCGGCCTGGGCACCGTGACGCTGCTTCCCCGCACTGTCACGGTGGCCGAGAGTCACGCGGCGCGGGGCTTCCCCGGCAGCGCCGCCGTCGTCTACGCGCTGGGCGGCAGTTCCTTCGAGGCGGCCCTCGTGCGCCGCAACCCACGCGGCACCTACGAGACCTTCGGCTTCCCGCAGGGGCTCGAGTGGATCGGTGGAGTCGACTTCGACGAGGCGTTGGCCGAGCACGTGCGGGCCGCGCTCGGCCGTGAACTCGGCGGCACCGGTCTCCGGCAGGCGCACGTCACGCTGCGCGGACTGCTGCCCGAGTGCGAGCGGGCCAAGCGTGAGCTGACCGTCGGCACGCAGACCGACGTGCTGCTGACCCTGCCGACCGGGCCGGCCCGGGTGCCGGTGAGTCGGGTGCAGTTCGAAGACCTGATCCGTCCGGCGGTGCAGGCGACGGTCGACCTGCTGCTGCGGACCGCCCGCTCCGGTCAGATCGCGCCGGCGCAGCTCGACGGCGTCCTGCTCGCCGGCGGCTCCACCCGGATCCCGCTGGTCGCCGAGATGCTCGCCGCGGCCCTGCCCGTACCGGTCGAGGTGGAGCCCGATCCGCAGCTGACCGCCGCCACCGGCGCGGCCCTGGCCGCCTGTCAGATGGTGTCGCCGCGCCCCCGGAGCGAGGGGCCGACCCGTCGACCGGCCCCGGCCGGCGGTCGGGCCGACACGCCGGCCGTCTCGCCGCCGCACCGACCCGATCACCATCGCGCCGTGGGGAGCGAACCGCCACCGCGCCCCCCGGTCCGGTTCACCCCGTTGGAACTGCCGAAGGCTTCCCGCCTGGCACTGGCCCGCAGGCGGGGACGCGAAGGATGACCGCGATGATCATGGACAGCGTCGCCGGGCACCGGCTCGTGCTGGACCGGCGGCCGCGGGCCGTGCTCGACGCGGTGACGGCGGCCCCGGCGGCGCCGCTCGTGCTCGGCGTCACGGGTTTGGGCGGCCACGGCCGGAGCGCCTACCTCCAGGAGCTGGCCCGGACCTACCGGCAGGCCGGGATCACCGTGTCGGAGAGCGCTCCCGACCAGCCCGACGCGGTCGACCCGGACACGGTGCTGGTGATCGACGACGCGCAGTCGCTCGACGACGTCCGCCTTCGGGCGCTGCGCCACCTGGTGGCCGCCCGTCGGCACCGCCTCGTCGTCGGCTACCGCCCGTGGCCCCGGCCGGCGGCCCTGGTCGAGC
The DNA here is from genome assembly GCF_051386395.1 of Micromonospora sp. URMC 106. NCBI lineage: Bacteria > Bacillati > Actinomycetota > Actinomycetes > Micromonosporales > Micromonosporaceae > Micromonospora > Micromonospora sp. URMC 106. Next base: position 6,338 of record NZ_JBPQTP010000025.1, on the reverse strand, counting down.
TGGCCGCCGCCCTGCGGCGCGACGGGCACCTGGTCCTGCTCACCCCGTTCACCAGAGAGCAGACCGCCGACTATCTCGCCTGCGCGCCGGAGCTCGGCCGACAGCCCGAGCTGGTCGACTTCGTGCACGCACAGACCTGCGGCGTGCCCCGTGACGTCGAGCGACTGGCCCGTGGGCTGCGCGGCCGGGAGGGCCGGCCGGGCGTGCCTGCCGAGCCGTCCCGACAGGTCATCCTCGAGTTCGGGCCGGATCTGGAGGACCTGGCCCCCGACGTCCGGCGGCTGCTGCTGGCCGTCGCGGCCGGCGTACCGCTGCCGGTGGACCTGCTCGGCGCCCTGCTCGGCCGGGAGCTGGCCGAGGTGGACGAGCTGATCGGCGCTACCCGGGCGGCCGGGCTGCTCGGCGCCGACGGCCGGCTCGCGCCGATCGTGCGACGGGCGGTGACCGCGCTGAGCCCGGCCACCGAGCGCAGCGCGGTCTGGCTCCGCCTCACCCAGTTGCAGCTGGCCCGGGGCGGGCCGGTGCTCCCGCTGGTCCGCTCGCTGCTGGCGGCCGGGGCGACCGGCGAATGTCCGGCACCGACGCTGGCGGCCGCGGCCGAGGAGGCGCTGGCCGGCGAGCCGGCGCTCGCCGTGGAGCTCTTCGCCGCGGCGGCGGCCGCCGGGCGGCCCGCCACCGCCCGGCAGGCGGTCGCCGCGGCGCTCGCCGGCGACCTCGACCTCGCCCTGCGGCTGGCGGACCGGCTGCTCGCCGCGGCCCCGCCGGCCGACCAGGCGGAGGCGGCGGTGGTCGCCGCGACGGCACTCGCGCACCGCGGCCAGGGAGCTCGCAGCGTGGAGCTGTACCGGTGGTCGGGAGGCGCCTCGGCGGAGGCGTTCGCCGCCCTCGGCGCGCTCGCCGTCGGTCAACAGGTCGACGGCGCGCAGCCGCCGGCGGACGACCGGGCCGGTGGACCGCCCACCCTGCGCCACAGTGCCGCCCGGCTGATGGCCGACGGAATACGGGACAGCGTCGCCGGGCCACCGACCGCCGCCCTGTCCACCCTCGTGCAGGCAGCCGCGCTGCTGGAGCCGGCCGGCCGGACGGTGCTCCTGCCGGACAGCCCGGCCGCGCTGGCCGCGTTGACGGCGGTGCACTGCGGCGAACTGGACATCGCCGAGGGGGTTCTCGACCGGGCGGTGACGAGCGGCATCGGCGGTCCCCTGCTGGCCCGGCGGCACCGGTTGTTGCAGGGCTGGATCGCGATGCTCCGAGGACGGACCGGCCTCGCGGCCGATCACCTCGCCACGGCGGCCCACGGCGGCCGGCCGCTCGAATCGCGGGACCTGCTCTTCGCCACGGCGATGCAGCTGGGAGTCGCCCGCCGAAACAGCGACCTCGGCGGGCTCCAGCGCGGCTGGGGGCCCGCGCTGGAGGCCCTGGTCCGCCACCCGGTCGACCTGTTCACCCTGCTGCCGCTCGGCGAGTTGGCCGTCGCCGGGGCGCGGCTGGGCCACCTGAGCCGGCTGGAGCCGTACCTGCGGGAGGCGCGGCAGTTGCTGGCCCGGCTCGGCGACCCGCCGCTGTGGAGCGTGCCCCTGCACTGGAGCGGCCTGCACGCGGCGATCCTCGCCGAGCAGCCGGCAGCCGCCGACGAGCACGTGGCCGCCCTGCTCGACGTGGCGGAGCACAACCGGTACGCCACCGTGGTCGCCGCTGCCGCCGGCTGCTGGGTGCAGGTGCTGCGCGGGACGGTCGACCCGGTCCGGGTGGAGGCCGCCGCCCGAGGGCTGCACGACGCCGGGCTGTGCTGGGACGGCGCCCGGCTCGCCGGCCAGGCCGCCATCCGCACGTCGGACCGCCGGGCGATGACCACGCTGCTGGACTGTGCCCGTACGCTCCAGGGCCGCCCCGGCGGGGCCGGGACCGGGCAGCGGCCGCCAGCCGCCGACGTCGTCGCCGGCCCCGCACCGCATCGCCTCAGCGACCGGGAGCGGGAGGTCGCCGAACTGGTGCTCGCCGGACTGACCTACCGCGAGATCGGTGACCGGCTGTTCATCTCGGCGAAGACCGTCGAGCACCACGTGGCACGCATGCGGTCCCGGCTCGACTGCGCCAACCGCGCCGAGCTGCTGGCCCTGCTGCGGACGATCCTCGCCGACCGGTCGGACAGCGCGGCCCGACAGCCCTGGCCGGAACGGTCGCCGTCGGGATCCTCGCCGCGAGAGCAACGAGAGGACGGCAGATGACGCCTACCGTGGCCAGCGTCGACAACCTGAGCGGCGCCCTGAACGATCTGGTCGACAGGGTGCCGGGGGCGGAGTTCGCGGTGGTGCTGTCCCCTGACGGCCTGCTGCTCGGCGTCTCCCGGGACGTCGGGGACGAACTCGCCGAGCGGCTGTCCAGCCTGGTCGCCGGACTGGAGGCATTCGGCCTGGCCGCGGCCCGTGTGTGCCTCGGCGGAGGGCTGCGTCAGGTCGTCGTGCAGATGTCGCGGGCGTTCCTGTTCACCGCCACGACCCGCAACGGGGCGATCCTCACCGTCCTGGTCGGGGGTGACGCGGAGGTCGGCGACATGGCGTACGAGGTGGCGCTCTTCGTGGGGCAGGCCGACCGGCACCTGCCGGTACACCTCGAAGCGGCCCCGACGGTGCGGAGTGGAGATGTCGATGCACACCGCCAGCGGCTGTGACGAGCCGGACCTGCCGCCGGGCGCCCTCCGGGTGCTGCTCGGTAACCTGTGCGAGGCCGGGCTCATCGAACCGTACGAGCCGCCGTCGTCGCCCGGAACGCCGTCCGTGGAACTGCTCGAGGAGTTGCTCGCCGGACTCCGGGCGCTGTGACCGGGCGGGTGACCGCCCGACAGGGGAAGTGGAAGCGTGCCCGCTGAACCAGGGCTGTCCGAAGGTGAAGAGGCGATGCCGGCAGCACCGTCCCGGCCGCGGCGGACCGCGGCGGTCGTCGTGCTCGACCGGATCGTGGCCGTGGTCGAATCGGCGCGGCGGGCGTTCGCCGGCCCGGGCGGCGGGCGGCGGGCCACCTGGATGGCCGCGGTCGCGTTGTCGGCGGTGGCTGTCGTGACCGTGGTCGCCGTCGTCGTGGCGCCGGAAAGGCCGGAACGCCCGTCCCGCGTCGCGGCCGACCCGCCGCCGGAGACGGACGTTGCGGGAACGCCCGGCGTCGGTGGCCGGGAGTCGGGGGCGGATCCGGCCGCGTCCCGCCCGGCGGAGGCGGTGCCCCGGATGCCGGCGGTGGTCGCGCCCACCCCGGACTCCTCGCCCACCGTCGCTACGGCGCCGGGCACCCGGGCCGCGCTGCGCGCCGACTTCGCCGTGGAAGAGCGCGCCCTGCTCAGCTACGGCGCCGTCGTGACGATCAGCAACCCGGGCCCGACTGGGGTGACGGACTGGACGATGGTCATCACGCTGCCCCGCGAGTCGCTCGACGTCACCTCGGTCGCCGGCGCGCGGGCCACCCGCGAGGGAGCGACGTGGACCTTCCGGCCGGACGGGACGGACGGACGGGTGCCCGGCGGCGCCTCGGTCCGGGTCACGTTCCGGGTGGCCGGCCCGCCGCTCACCTCCACCCCCACGGCCTGCACGATCGACGGGGCTGCCTGCACCGGCCTGCCGGGCTGACGCACGGCTCTCGCGTCCGCGGGGGGCGGACGAGGACGACGCCTCACGCGGTGCCGCCGGCGGGCGCAGGGCCTGTGGCATCAGGCGCCCCGGTCGGCGGAGCGGCACACGGGTGCGTCCCGGATTGCCCGGGAGCGGGCTCGACGGTCCGAAGACGCCGCGCCGCGACGGTCCCGCGTGTCGTACGGTGATCGACCGACTTCGTGCGGCGACAATGGGTGATCGGTACTGGGCGACCGGGGACGAGTCGGGAGGTGCTCGTGGCGCGGTGTCGCGCTCGACGACTGGCTCAGGCGACGCTGCGCGGGATGCTTCTGGTCGGTGGCGCCATCGGCGCGTGGAGCGCCCACGAGGCGATCGTGGGTGACGCCGCCCATGCCGTCGACGAGCCTCGCCCGGGCATCGTCGGCGCCCTGCTCGACGAGGCCCGGGCGGTGGTCGACGATGTCCTTCCCCCCGCCTCGCCCTCCGGGCCGGCGGCGGCGGACGGCGGCCCGGCCGGGATCGGTGTGGTGCGTGAGCCAGCACCCGTGACGAGGGGGAACGCCGGCGCCGCCCGGCCCGGCCGCGGAGAGCGCGACCCGGCGGTGCGGGTTCCGCGCGGTGATCTGCCGGCGGCGGTGGCACCGGCGCGTCGGGTGGTGGACCGGGTGGCGGGCGCCGGGGTGGCGGAAGCCGTCGAGGCCGTCGAGCCGGTGACGCGTCCGGTCGTGGGCGCTGTGGCACCCGTGACGCGTCCGGTCGTGGGCGCTGCGGCACCGGTGGTGCAGGAAATCGCCGGGACGGGGCTGCTCGATCCCGTGGACGCCGTCGTCCGACCGGTGGCGTCGCCGATCGTCGAGACGCTGGCCCCCGTCCTCGCCCCGGTGCTCGGGGTGACCGGGCCGATCCTCGGCCCACCGGCGGACCCGGTGGTCCCGCCCGGCGAGCCGGTTGACCCGCAGCCGGGGCCGGGGCAGGCGGTGCCGGTCACCACCATCCCGGGCGCCACCGAGCGCCCCGTTCGCGCGTCGGCTACGACCCGGACCCACCCGCAGGCCGCGCCGCCCGCGCCGCGCCGGGATGTGGCGGCAGGGCGGTGGAGTGGCGGCGAGCCGGCTGCGGGTGCTGCCGCCGATTTGACTCGTGACCCCGGGCACGTCGATGGGACCGGCGCCGGCGGACTGATGCAGGGGCCGTCCGGCAGCGCGACCAGCTCCGCGTCGTCGGGCGCGACGGCAGTCGACCTCTCGCCGCGCCCATGGACGCCGGAGCTGGCATCCGGGTATTGCGCCTCCTCCCGGTGCGGCAACTTCGTCGAACGATCGCCGCAGCCCGACACCAGACCTGCCTGAGCGGCGCCTGGTGCCGCCGGGGTCGGCCACGAGTAGGCCCGACCGGCAGCGAAGTATGGAATCGCATCCGCGTTCGCACCGCGCCGGGCAACGCCGTGGGTGACCCGGCTGCCGGTACGGCACCCTGACCGCCGACGCCTTCCCGACGGTGGCGTCCCGTGCCGCGACCTGCGGCATCCGGCACGCCGACCACCCGGCTACTCCTTTGCCACCGCCCATCGTGATGCGACGGCGTCACGCGCCGGAACGTCCACTCCGGTGGTGGACGCCGGACCTGACCGCACCCACGCCCGACGGGGCGACCAGCCGCCCTCCGGGCGGCCACACCTATCCACACAGGAGGCTTCCCATGCCCGGTATTCCGCCCACCGTCCGCGCCCGCTGGTGCGACAGCGGACACGTCACCAGCCTCGTCGCTGATCACCTGCACACCTCGGCGATCGGCGCGTGGCTCGTGCCCGACGACGACCAACGACACTCCCTACTCGCCGCCGTCGCACGCATCTGGGTCGAGCACGCCCTGCTTTTCGGTGACGTCTTCCTTCTCGGCGACCGCTCCGCCGCCGCGGTCTGGTTCCACCGGTACCGTCCCATTCCGCCGCCGGCCAGCTATCGCCAACGGCTCGCCGCCGCCTGCGGCGGCCACGCGGACCGTTTCCGCATGCTGGACCGCGTCCTCGAGGCCCACCGTCCCACGGACGCCCACAATCATCTGGCCTTCCTCGCGGTTCCACCGACAACCTCGCGCGCCTCCGCGCTGCTCGCCCGCAGCCTCGTCAAAATGGATCGCCTCGCACTACCCGCCTATGTGGAGGCCGTCACCGCCGCAGAGGTCGATCTCTTCACTCGGCACGGCTACACCGCCCGCGACGCCTTCGCGCTCCCCGACGGCACCACGGTCCATCCGTTGTGGCGTCGAGCGGCGGGGCACCCTTCCCGGGCAGTGCGACCGGTCAACAGCCGACCAGGGCGGGATCGGAGGCAGACGGCCGTATCGGCGACGTGAACGCCGGCGCCGAGTGGACACGGCCGTGATCTGGATACCCGCAGATATCGACCCCATCGAGTCCGCCGTCGCGCGATGCGTGGACCACAGCCGCCGGCGGGGCTACCGGCTGGAGGGAATCGTCCGCGGGCCGTGGGAGTCGGTGAGCCGGATGGTGACGAACCGCGACGTGGGTGTGGTCGTAGTCCCCGATCAGGCGTACCTGTCTACGGTCCCGACACCCCGAGTCGAAGTCGCTGGTCACTAGGAAACCGTCGAAGCCGGCCCAGGCTATGGTGTCAGCCCCGAGGCGAGCCAGGACGCGCTCGTCGTCCGGGGATTCGCGGACGAAGCCCCGGCGGCCGGTCACCCGGCGACGTAGGCTGGCCGGCGTGACCATCA
>NZ_JBPQTP010000024.1:0-69188 GCF_051386395.1 Micromonospora sp. URMC 106 | reverse complement strand
CCGCCCAGCTTGCCCTCCGTGCCCACCTCGCGGGCCACCCGGGTCACCTCGTCCGCGAACGAGGAGAGCTGGTCCACCATCGTGTTGACCGTCGACTTCAGCGCGAGGATCTCGCCCCGGGCGTCGACGGTGATCTTCTGCGACAGGTCGCCCTTCGCCACGGCGGTGGTCACCGAGGCGATGTTGCGCACCTGCGACGTCAGGTTCGACGCCATCGAGTTCACGTTGTCCGTCAGGTCCCGCCACGTACCGGAGACGCCCTTGACCTGGGCCTGACCGCCCAGCTTGCCCTCCGTGCCCACCTCGCGCGCGACGCGGGTGACCTCGTCCGCGAACGAGGAGAGCTGGTCCACCATCGTGTTCACGGTGTTCTTCAGCTCCAGGATCTCGCCCTGCGCGTCGACGGTGATCTTCTGGCTGAGGTCGCCCTTGGCGACGGCGGTGGAGACCTGGGAGATGTTGCGGACCTGGCTGGTCAGGTTGCCGGCGAGCTGGTTGACGTTCTCCGTCAGGTCGCGCCAGGTGCCGGAGACGCCGCGCACCTGGGCCTGGCCGCCCAGCTTGCCCTCGATGCCCACCTCGCGGGCCACCCGGGTCACCTCGTCCGCGAACGACGAGAGCTGGTCCACCATCGTGTTCACGGTGTCCTTGAGTTCCAGGATCTCGCCCTGCGCCGCCACGGTGATCTTCTGCGACAGGTCGCCGCGCGCCACCGCCGTGGAGACCTGCGCGATGTTGCGCACCTGCGACGTCAGGTTCGACGCCATCGAGTTGACGCTGTCGGTCAGGTCCTTCCACGTGCCCGCCACGTTCGGCACGTCGGCCTGGCCGCCCAGCTTGCCCTCGGTGCCCACCTCGCGGGCCACCCGGGTCACCTGCTCGGCGAAGAGCCGCAGGGTGTCGGTCAGGTAGTTCATCGTGTCGGCCAGCTCGGCGACCTCGCCGCGCGCCCCGACCGTGATCTTCTGCGACAGGTCTCCCTTGGCCACCGCCGTCGCCACCTGGGAGATCGACCGCACCTGACCGGTCAGGTTCGACGCCATGGTGTTCACCGAGTCGGTGAGGTCCTTCCAGGTGCCGGCGACGCCGCGCACGTCGGCCTGGCCGCCCAGCTTGCCCTCGGTGCCCACCTCCCGGGCCACCCGGGTCACCTCGTCGGCGAACGACGAGAGCTGGTCGACCATCGTGTTCACGGTGCGCCCGATGCGCAGGTACTCGCCACGCAGCGGCCGGCCGTCGATCTCCAGCGCCATGTGCTGGGACAGGTCGCCCTCGGCGACCGCCACGATGACCCGGGCGATCTCGGTGGTGGGCCGGCCGAGGTCGTCGATCAGCGAGTTGATCGCCCGCTGGCCCTCCGCCCAGGAGCCGTCCAGCCCCTCGTCGTCCAGGCGCTCGGTGAGCCGGCCGTCCCGGCCGACGATCCGGCTGATCCGTCGCAGGTCGAGGTACTGCCGCTCCTGGAGCGAGACGACATCGTTGAAGGCGTCCGCGACCTCACCGGCCCGGCCCGCCCGTCGGGGCAGCCGAACCTTGAGGTCGCCGCGGCGGACCCGCCGCAGCGCCTCGGTCAGTTCGACGAGGAGCGCCTCGTGGTCGGGCGCGGACGGATCCGCGGTCGCCGACTGTTTCGCCGTGGTCATCAGTCCTCGCTCAGCTCGGGGCCACCGACGCCTGCGACGCAGGCCATCCCATCATTGTGCCCGTGGCCCCGTCCCCGCCACGGGTGCGCGGCCCGTCGCCACGCCCGACAATGCCCCGCCCGCCCCGTTCGTCCCGGTCGCGCGGCCGTCCGCCGTGACCGGCCGGCCACCGAGCGCGCCACTCGTCCGGGACCGGCTTGGCACCCGAGCGGACGGCGGTGGAGGATACGAGGGTGTCAGCGGAGGCGGGGCCCGCGGAGACCGGGGGCCGAGACGAGCACGTCCGGCGCGTCCGGCTCCCCGCCGACCGGCGTACGCCCGCCGCGGCGCGGGCCCTGGTGCGGTCGGTGCTCACCGAGGCGCACCTGGACGAGCTGGTCAACGAGGCGCTGCTGCTGACCACGGAACTCTCGACGAACGCGGTGGAGCACGCCCGCACCGAACTGGACATCGAGGTCGTCGCCGACCCGTTCGGGCTCACCGTCACCGTCTCGGACTTCGCGGCCGGCCCGGTGGACGAGCTGACCGTCGGGGTCCGCAACGACGCCACGGACATCGACGAGGTCTCCGAACGCGGCCGGGGCCTGCTGCTGGTCGACCACTTCGCCAGCCGCTGGGGCACCACCTACCTGCCGACGGGCAAGGGCGTCTGGTTCCGGCTGGACCGGCCCGGCCCGGCCGGTGGCGGGGAGGCGGGTGCCCCGGCGCGGACGACGCCGGGCGCGGCGACCGCCGGGGGTGGCGCCGCCGCCAGGTCGGAGAGCTCCGCGCCGAGCGCGGGGGCGATGAGCGAGCTGATGCAGACCACCCCCGACCCGTACGCCGAGGATCCGCTGCCCGACTTCGCGGCCAGCCTCCTCACCCGGGTGGCCGAGATGGTCGGCGCGGCCGGCGGGGTGGTCCGGCTGGACCGGGGCGACGGGCAGGGCACGCAGGCGCTGGCCCGGTACGGCCGCCAGCCCCGGCCCGGCAACGAGCTGCTCCGGGTGCCGCTGGCCGTGCACCGGCCGTACAGCGGGGAACTGGAGCTGGACGCCGCGCCGTCGGCGTACGCCCGGCCGCTGGCGGTGCTGATGGCCGAGCGGCTCTCGCTGCACCTGGAGAACGACCGGCTGCGCCGGGCGGACGTACGCCGGCAGGCGTGGCTGACCTTCCTCGCGGAGGCCAGCGAGCTGCTCGCGCAGTCCCTGGACGTCGAGCTGACGATGGCGCTCATCCCGCAACTCGTGGTGCCCCGGCTCGGGCAGTGGTGCGCGGTGCACACCACCGACGAGTGGGGTCGGCTGCGCCTCGCGGCGGCCAGCCACGCCGACGAGTCGGTGCTGCCCCAGCTGCACAAGGTGCTCCAGGAGACCGGCCCGGACTCCGTCCAGGAGCGGCTTCGCGAGGCGTCGCGCAACGGCACCCAGATGCCCCTCGGCACGCCGATGGAGGGCTTCGCGGTGCCGCTGATCGCGCGGGGGCAGCGGCTCGGCACCCTGGCCGTCGGCCGGCACCAGCGGCACCGGCACGACCCGGACGAGGTCGCCGTGCTGGAGGACGTGGCCCGGCGGGCGGCGCTGGCGATCGAGAACGCCCGGATCCACGCCGAGCGGCGCCGGGTCGCGCAGACCCTCCAGCAGTCGCTGCTGCCGCCGGTGCTGCCCGTGGTCGAGGGCATCGGCTTCGCCGCCGAGTACGTCCCGACCGGCGGCGACGCCGACGTCGGCGGCGACTTCTACGACGTGGTGCCGCTGCCGGACGGGCGCTGGCTGGTGGTGGTCGGCGACGTCTCCGGCAAGGGGGTGCAGGCCGCGACGGTCACCGGCCTGGTCCGCGACGTCATCCGGGTGCTGGTCGGCGACGGCAAGCCGCTGCCGGAGGCGCTGGCCCGGGTCAACGAGACGCTGGTCGAGCGGGGCGGCGGGCGGTACTGCACGCTGGCCCTCGCGGCGGTCGGTCCGGGCAACGGCGCGCAGCTCGACGTGTCGCTGCACCTCGCCGGCCACGACCGGCCCGTGCTGCTGCGCTCCGGTGGCGGGGCCACCTTCGTCGGCGCCGGCGGCACCGCGCTCGGGCTGCTCGACTCGATCACCTCGCCCACAGCGGAGATCCTGCTCGACCCGGGCGACTCGCTGGTCTTCTACACCGACGGGGTCACGGAGCGGCGGCGCGGCCGGGAGCTGTTCGGCACCGACCGGCTGCGCGACGCCGCCGCCCCGCTGGCCGGCTACTCGGCCGACGTGGTGGCCGCCCGACTCCGCTCGACGGCGTTGGGCTTCTCGGCGGAGGCACCCCGCGACGACATCGCCATCCTGGTCCTCCGCAACGACGCCGCCTGACCGGCGCGCCCGCTCACAGGCCGCCGGGGAGGCGGCCCGGGGCGAGGCGGTGGTGCGGGTCCAGGTGCTCCTTGGCCGCACGCAGCCGGGGCAGCCCGGCCAGCTCGCCCCAGAGGTCGACGGCCCGCCGGACGGCCGCCGGCGCGGAGACCACCACGCACCGGCCCTGCCGGGCGAGGAGCACCCCGCGGACGGCGGCCAGGATCGAGGCCACCCGGTCGGGAGCCATGGCGCCGGGCAGGGCCGCGTGCACGACGCCCAGGCCGGCGGAGCCGCGCACCGGGACGGGGGCGCCGGCGGCGTCGCGCAGCGCGTAGACGGCGGCGTGCAGGTCGGCGATCGGCACCTCGATCCGCAGCGCGGTGTCGCCCGGGCCGAACGGATAGCGCCGCCACCACTGCGGCGCCGAGTGGCTGACCCCGGACCTGCCGCCGAGGAGCGTGACCAGGCGGTCGGCGCGCTCGGCGACGTCGGCCGGGCCACCCTCCAGCAGCACCGCCAGCCGGCCGGCGCCGGCCGGGCCGACCGAGGCGCGCCCGGTCATGGACGGGTGGCGCGCCATCGACTCGGCCCGGCCGCCCTGGCGCGGCCGGGGTCCCGGGCCGGCCGGCAGGTCCAGCTCGACCGCGGCCGGGTCGAGGCGTGCGGCGAGCACCGTACGCACGAGGTCGTGCACCTCCAGCGGGGTCCAGACCGGCCGGGTGACCCAGATCCGGCTGGCCGGGACGGTCTGCACCCGCAGCGTCGCCGAGACCAGCACGCCGAGCGCCCCCTGCGAGCCGCAGAGCAGCCGGGCCAGCTCCAGCCCGTCGATGCCGCCACCGGCGTTGACCAGCTCGCCGTCGGCGTCGAGGTAGCGCACACCGAGGAGCTGGTCGCACGGGCTGCCGTGGCGGTGCCGCAGCGGGCCCGCCTCGCCCGCGGCGAGCACCCCGCCGAGGGTGGCGCCGGGCGAGGGGGCGTCGACCGCCAGTCGTTGCCCGGTGCGTTCGAGCGTGGCCTGCACCGCGCGCAGCGGGGTGCCCGCGCCGACCTCGGCGGTGGGCGCGCCGAGCGGCTCGTGCCCGATCCCGGCGAGCCGGCCGGTGTCGAGCATGATGTCGACCCGGTCGGGGGCCGCGCCCCAGTCGATCTTCGTGCCGGCGCCGCGCGGCACCACGCTCAGGTCGTGCCGGGCGGCCAGCCGCAGCACCTCGGCGGCGGCGTGCGGACCGCCCGGCACGGCCACCCAGCGGGCCGGACGCCCGGCCACCTCGTCGGCGGGGCCGGCGAGGCGGGCGAACGGCGGACCGCAGATCTCCGTCAACCGCCGCGTGATGTCGAGGGCTCCGGGCCGGTCGGTGGAACTCGCTGCTGCCGCCATGCCGGCCATCGTACACATGTTCGAAAGATGTGGCGGCGGGTCGAGCGACGAGGCCACCCGGAGGGCGACCCGCGCCGGTAACGTGGCGCCGTGACCACCGAGACCCCCGTGCCCACCGCGAAGCGCGTGCCCAGCGAGCGCACCCACCACGGCGACACCGTCACCGACGAGTACGCGTGGCTGGCCACGAAGGACGATCCGGAGACGATCGCCTACCTGACCGCCGAGAACGCCTACACCGAGGCCCGGACGGCGCATCTCGAAGGGCTGCGCGCCGACCTGTTCGAGGAGACCCGCCGGCGCACCCAGGAGACCGACCTGTCGGTGCCCAGCCGCAAGGGCGGCTACTGGTACTACACCCGCACCGTCGAGGGGCAGCAGTACGGCGTGCAGTGCCGGCGGGCGGTCCGCGACGGCGAGACCGACCCGCCGGTCAGCGCGGACGGCGCGCCGCTGGACGGCGAGGAGGTGCTGCTCGACGGCAACCTGCTCGCCGAGGGGCACGACTTCTTCGCGCTCGGCGCGTTCGACGTCAGCCCCGACGGACGGTGGCTGGCCTACTCGACGGACTTCTCGGGCGACGAGCGGTTCACGCTGCGGGTCAAGGATCTCTCCACCGGGGAGCTGCTGCCCGACGAGGTGCCCGACACCTTCTACGGCACCGCCTGGTCGGCCGACGCCTCGGTGCTGTTCTACGTGACGGTGGACGAGGCGTGGCGCCCCAACCGGGTCTGGCGGCACACCCTCGGCACCCCGTCCAGCGAGGACGTGGTGGTGCACCAGGAGGACGACGAGCGGTTCTGGGTCGGCGTCGAGCTGACCCGTTCGGAGAAGTTCGTCCTCATCGACATCCACAGCAAGATCACCAGCGAGGTGCTGGTGATCCCGGCCGGCAACCCGACCGGCACGCCCGCGTCCGTCGCGCCCCGCCGGCAGGGCGTGGAATACACGGTCGAGCACCACGGCCACCGCTTCCTGATCCTGCACAACGACGGCGCCGAGGACTTCGCGCTGGCGTACACCTCGGCGGACGCGCCCGGCGACTGGGTGCCGCTGATCGAGCACTCCCCCGGCACCCGGTTGGAGGCGGTGGACGCCTTCGCCGACCACCTGGTCGTCTCGCTGCGCACGAACGGGCTGACCGGGCTGCGGGTGCTCCCGATCGGCGGCGGCGACGCCTTCGACATCGACTTCCCGGAGCCGCTCTACAGCGTCGGCCTGGACAGCAACCCGGAATATCGCACCGGCCAGATCCGGCTGCGCTACACCTCGCTGGTCACCCCCGACTCGGTCTACGACTACGACCTGGTCACCCGGCAGATGGTGCTGCGCCGGCAGAAGCCGGTGAAGCCCGGGCCGGACGGGCGGGCCTACGACCCCGCCGACTACGAGCAGCACCGCGACTGGGCGCTGGCCGACGACGGGACGCGCGTGCCGATCTCGCTGGTCTGCCGGGCCGGCACGCCGAAGGACGGCTCCGCCCCCTGCGTCATCTACGGCTACGGCTCGTACGAGGCGAGCATGGACCCGTGGTTCTCGATCGCCCGGCTCTCCCTGCTCGACCGCGGCGTCGTCTTCGCCGTGGCGCACATCCGCGGCGGCGGCGAGCTGGGCCGTCGCTGGTACGACCAGGGCAAGCTGCTGGCCAAGAAGAACACCTTCACCGACTTCGTGGCCTGCGCCCGGCACCTGGTCAAGGCCGGCTGGACGGCGACCGACCGGCTCGTCGCCCGGGGCGCCTCGGCCGGCGGGCTGCTGATGGGCGCGGTGGCCAACCTCGCCCCGGACGCGTTCGCCGGCATCGTCGCGCAGGTGCCCTTCGTGGACGCCCTCACCTCGATCCTGGACCCGTCGCTGCCGCTGACCGTCACCGAGTGGGAGGAGTGGGGCAACCCGCTCGACGACCCGGAGGTGTACGCGTACATGAAGTCCTACACCCCGTACGAGAACGTGCGGGCGGTGGACTACCCGGCGATCCTGGCGGTGACCAGCCTCAACGACACCCGGGTGCTCTACCACGAGCCGGCGAAGTGGATCGCCCGGCTGCGGGCGGTCGCCCCGCGGGGCGACTACCTGCTCAAGACCGAGATGGGCGCCGGCCACGGCGGGCCGAGCGGCCGCTACGACGCGTGGCGCGAGGAGGCGTTCATCAACGCCTGGATCCTCGACCGCCTCGGCCGCGCCTGAGCGACGGCGGGGTGACCGAGGCGCACGGGGGCCGGGCGGCGGACGATTCGCCCGGCCCTGCCCCTGGTCCTGGCCCCGCCTCCGGCTCTGGCCCTGGGGACGGCCCTGGCACTGGGGACGACCCCGGCCCTGGGGACGGGCCCGAGCCTGGCGAAGACCCTGGCCCTGGTGACGGGAAAAGGGACCAGAGCGACGCTGCTACGGAGCCGGGCGTGGCCCGGCGCGGGCCGACCTGGGTGATCCTGGCGGTGATCGCCGCCGTCCTGCTGGTCTGCTGCTGCTCGGCCGTGCTCGGGCTCGCCCTCTCCTGGTCCGCCGGCCTGTTCGACGCACGCTAAGAGATCTTGGTACGAAGTGGCCCCTCCAGGGGCCGTTGCATACCAAGATCGGCACGGCGGGACGCACGGAACCGCGAGTGGGTGGGTCAGCGGGGGGTGGGGAGCAGGGCGGCCGCCTCGCCGGTGCGCACCATGCGCTGCCAGCGCAGCCGGTTGCCGATCAGCGCGGTGACCACCGACTGCACCACCACCAGGTACATCACCTGCCGGTAGATCAACTGCTGGAACGGCAGGCTCCACAGCGGACCGAGCCGTTCCCGGTCCAGCCGCAGCGCGTACGCGGCGGTGGCCGCCTGGAGCAGCAGCAGCGCCGCCCAGGCCAGCAGCAGCGTCGACCACGGCAGGAACAGCAGGCCGTAGACGGCGTAGACGTCCACCGCCGGGGCGGTCAGCGGCAGCACGATCTGGAACACGGTCAGGTACGGCAGGCCGCGCCGGCCGAGCTTGCCGCCCGCGCCCCGCTCGCGCAGCGCGTGCCGGTGCTTCCACATCGCCTGCATCGTGCCGTAGCACCAGCGGTAGCGCTGCCGCCAGAGCTGCCGCAGCGAGGAGGGCGCCTCGGTCCAGGCGATCGCCGCCTCCTCGTAGACCACCCGCCAGCCGGCCCGCAGCACCTGCATGGTGAGGTCGGTGTCCTCCGCCAGGGTGTCCGCGGGCACTCCGCCGACCGCGAACAGCGCCTCGCGGCGGAACGCGCCGATCGCGCCGGGGATGGTCGGCATGCACTCCAGCACGTCGTACATCCGGCGGTCGAGGTTGAAGCCGATCACGTACTCCAGGTGCTGCCACCGGCCGAGCAGCCGGCGCCGGTTGGCGACCTTGGTGTTGCCGGAGATCGCGCCGACCGTGGGGTCGGCGAAGCCCTGCACCAGCCGGCGGACGGTGTCGGGCTGGAAGACGGTGTCCCCGTCGACCAGCACCAGCAGGTCGGCGCGGGCGGCCCGGATGCCCGTGTTCAGCGCCGCGGGCTTGCCCGCGTTGGCCTGCCGGATGACCCGCACCCCGCGCAGGCGGAGCCGCTCGACGATCCCGGCGGTGTCGTCGCTGGACCCGTCGTCCACGACGATCACCTCCAGCGTCGGGTAGTCGCTGGCCACCAGCGACCGGACGGTCGCGGCGATGTTCGCGGCCTCGTTGTAGGCGGGCACGATCACCGACACCGGGGCGGTGATCGCCGGCGGTACCCGCCTCGGCCGGCGGACCCGCCGCACGTGAGCCTGCGCGCAGCACACCTGCACGACCAGCCGGGCCACGCCCAGCACCAGCGCGACCCCGAGCAGCAGGTCCATCGCCCCGGCCAGCCAGCCGGCGCCGGCCTGGGTCCACCGGAGGGCGTGACCGCTCAGCCGGCTGTCCCCGGCGGCCGGCACCATGGAGGCCGGCGCGCCGATCCCCTCGGAGACGGTGGTGAACCGGTAGCCCTGCCGGGTCAGCCCGGGCAGCAGCCGGTCGAGGGCGGCCACCGTCTGGGCCCGGTCGCCGCCGCCGTCGTGCATCAGCACCACCGCGCCGCGCCCCCGCTGCGGGGTGGCGGCCTCGACGATGGCCGGCACGCCGGGCCGCTGCCAGTCCTTCGTGTCCCGGTCGGCGAGCACGGTGACGTGCCCGGTGCCGGCGGCGGCGCGCAGCGCGGCGTACTCGGGGGCGGTCAGCGCCGACGGATGCGACGAGAACGGCGGTCGGAGCAGGGTGACCTCGCGGCCGGTCGCGCCGGCGACCGCCTTGCGGGTCAGCGAGAGTTCCAGGTCGCGCCGCCAGCCCGGGGCCGCGCCGAGGTCGGCGTGGGTGAAGCTGTGCGAGCCGATCTCGTGCCCCTCGGCGAGGATCCGACGGACCAGCTCGGGGTGCTCGTTGACCCGGGCGCCGACCACGAAGAAGGTGGCGCGCGCGCCGTGCCGGCGCAGCGCGTCGAGCACCTGCGGCGTCCACCGCGGGTCCGGCCCGTCGTCGAAGGTCAGCGCGATCGTCCGGTCGGGCATCGCGCGACTGACGGGCCGCTCCCGGTCCAGCCGCAGCACCGGCCCGCCGGTGGCGACCTCCTTCGGCACCGCCGGCCCGGCGGACGTGTCGGCCCGCGCCTCGCCGGAGCCGCCCGCGAGCCCGGTCACCAGGCCGTCGACGGTGAGCGCCGCGAGCAGCAGCGCCAGCCCGAGCAGCAGCAGGATCCAGTGCGCCCGCGGGTCCCGGCGGGCGACGTGCCGTGCCACCGCTACCTCGGCTTGCCCGGGGAGCGGCTGGGCTTCGCGGTGCGCCGCTCGTCGCCCTGGCCCGGCTGTTCGGACGGGTTCGGCCGGGCGGTGGGGGCGCCGGCGGCCGGAACGGCGCCGGCGGTGCGGGAGTGCGTCGGCGTCGGGACCGAGGTGCGGGTGGCGGGCGACGGACGGGGGGCGGTCGGCGACGCGCCGCCCAGCTCGTCGCGGCCGTCCACCCCGGCTTCGAGCGGTGCCGCCGGCCGGCTGTCCGACCAGCCGGGCAGCGGCACCGACGAGTCCATGAAGAGGCCGGCGGCGATCAGGCCGAGGCTGGTGAGCAGGCCCAGACCCATCGCGGTGCCCGCGATCACCGTGAGCCGGCGCCGCCGCCCGGTCCGGTCGACGAACACCGGCGGCGCTCCACCCGGCTGGTTCTGCATCCGCTGAACTCCCGCTGCCACGCGCGACCGGGGCGCTCCGGCCCCGGTCCGGGCCCGTCGGCCGGGCCTCCGGAGCGAACAGCGCCCCCGGCGCCACCGGCGTTACACCGCTCAGGCCGCCCGCAGCTCCTCCACGGCGGTGCCGGCGCGCAGGAAGAGCAGCCCGACACCGACCGTCACCAGCACCGCGGCCAGCGCGCCACCGCCGAGCGCCGCCAACTGCTCCACGGGTACGTCGGGCGTCACGGTCACCTCCGGCACCCGGACGATCCGGGTGTGCTGCGCGCGGGTGACCGGGTCGGCGCAGACCTGCTGGGCGACCTCGCAGACCTCGTCGGTGTAGCCGCCACCGCGCGGCGCGCGGAAGACGCCCCGGGCCAGCAGCAGGCCGACGGTGAGCGCCACGGCCACCACCGGCACGGCCGGAGCCAACGACTGCCAGGCGATCGACCGGCCGAGTGTGTGCCGCGGCACGCCCGTCGCGACCAGGGCCGCGTACGTCCGGCGCCGGGCGACGATCCCCTCCACGAGGGCGACGACCAGCCCGCCGGCGGCGACCAGCATCGCCACCGCCACCGCCAGGTCCACCAGGTCCATGGTCCGGAGATAGAAGTCGTCGCCGCCGGCCGGCCCGGCGTTGGTCAGCCGGGCGCCGACGGCAGGCGTCCAGCGGTGGTCGTGCCGCCCCTCGGCGTCAGGCGGTCGGGGACCAGGCCGGGTCGCGACCGGTGTCGCAGAGCAGCCGGTGGAGTTGCGGCAGGTCGGCGTCGGCCGGAACCGGCTCGGCGAAGACGCCCATCCGGCGGGCCTGCGGCCCGAGCTGCCCCACCAGCTCGTGCAGCGCGGCCATCGCCTCCGGTGCGGGGCGGTACGGCTGGCCGGTGGCGACGGCGAGGTCCCAACCGTGCACCGTCAGGTCCAGCAGCGCCATGCCGCCGACCGTCGTCTGCGGCATGCCCATCCCCGGCGAGACGCCCTCCAGGGTGGACGGGTCGGACCAGGCGTCGACCAGCCGCCGCGTCTCGGCCTCGAACCGGTCGCGCCAGCCGTCGGTGAGGTGGTCGGGCTTGTCCGCCCACTCCACCCCGCGTTTCGCCGCCAGGGCCTGGAAGTTCACCACCACCTCGAACAGGTGGTTCAGCAGGTCGCGCACCGCGTACTCGCGGCAGGGCGTCGGCAGGTCGAGCTGGTCGTCGGCGATGCCGCGCACCACCGCCACGGTCGGCGGCGCGGCCACCGCCAGCAGGTCACTAGTCTGGGTTGCCATACGGCCAGCGTATGAGGGTGGTCTTGAAGAAATGCGACACCAGCCGCGCGGGGACAGCCGGGGCATCCTGGACCCGGCCCGGCTGCTGCGGCGGGTCCGCTTCCGCCGGCACCTGCCCGCCGTCGCGCTCCGGCCGTACGTCGAGCACTACTGGCTGGTCGACTGGGAGCTGACGGAGCCGCTCGCGCAGCGGATCGTCCCGCACCCGGCGGTGAACGTGGTGTTCCGGCGCGACGGCGACGGCCCGGAGACCGCCGAGGTGGTCGGGGTCGGGCGGGAGCTCTTCTCGATCACGCTCGCCGGAGCCGGCCGGGCCAGCGGGGTCCAGTTCCGGCCGGGCGGCTTCCGCCCGTTCTGGGGACGGTCGGTCGCCGAGCTGACCGGGCGGCGGTGGCCGATGCCGTCGCTCACCGAGCGCTGGCCGCCGGCCGCCGCCCTGGCCGACGCGGCGTCGGGCGGCGCCGGGTCTCCGCCCGCCGGCCGCTGCGACGGTACGGACGCCGAGCGCTGCCGAGCGCTGGACGACCTGCTGCTGGGCTGGGCGCCGAAGGCGGACCCCGTCACGGACGAGGTGATCGCGCTGGTCGAGGCGGTCCGCGTCGACCGGACGGTGCTGCGGGTGGACGACTTCGCCCGGCGGCGGGGCCTCTCCGTCCGGCGGCTGCAACGCCTGTTCCTGGCGCACGTCGGCGTCGGCCCGAAGTGGGTGATCCGTCAGTACCGGCTCCAGGAGGCGGTCGAGCAGGCGGCCGGCGGTCCGCCCGACTGGGCGGCGCTCGCGGCGGACCTCGGCTACAGCGACCAGGCCCACCTGGTCCGCGAGTTCACCGCCGTCATCGGCGTCTCCCCGGCCGCGTACGCCCGCTCGGTCGGCTGACCACGGCCGCCGGATCCGTCAGGGAGCCCTTGCGTCAGCGGCGGCGCAGGGCGACCACGGCGACGTCGTCGTGGATCTCCGGCGGGGCCAGCTCGACCAGGAGCCGCTCGCAGAACCGGTCCAGGTCGTCGTCGACCTGGCTGGCGACCGAGGCCAGGGCGGCCAGCCCGTCGTCGATCGTGGTGTCCCGCCGCTCGATGAGGCCGTCGGTGTAGAAGACCAACGTCGCCCCGGCCGGCAGCACGAACTCCAGGTCGGGCGGTCGCTGCGCGCGGACCCCGAGCAGCGGCGCCGAGTGCTGCACGAACTCCACCTTGCCGTCCAGGCTCAGCGCCGGCGGCAGGTGGCCGGCGCTGGCCAGCCGGACCCGGCCGGTGGGCGGGTGCAGCAGCAGCACGCAGATCGTGGCCAGCTCGGTGGGGAGCAGGGTACGCATCAGCTCGTTCACCCGCTCCAGGATCTCGCCCGGCTGGTGCCCCTCCACCGCGTACGCCCGCACCGCGTGCCGCAGCTCGGCCATCACGGTCGCGGCGTGCAGCGAGTGGCCCGCGACATCGCCGATCGCCAGCAGCAGGTGGCCGTCGAGCATCACCAGCTCGTAGAAGTCGCCGCCCACCTCGGTCTGCGCGCTCGCCGGCTCGTAGCGCACGGCCAGGTCGAGCCCGTTGATCTCCGGGATCCGGCGCGGCAGCAGGCTGCGCTGGAGGGTGACCGCGATCCGGTGCTCCTCGTCGAAGGAGCGCTGCGCCTCCACCGCCGCCGCGACGGCCTGGGCGAGCTGCACCAGCACGGGGGTGCGGGCGGTCTGCGTGGCGGTGGGCACGACGACGTAGAGCGGCGCGCGGTCCTCGCGCAGCCGGGCGGCGGCCACCGTGACCGTGTCGCCCGCCGGCCAGTCCACCAGACCCCAGTTGGTCGGGTCGTCCACCCGGACCGTCGCGCCGGTCGGCACGCCGGCGTCGTCCACGATCCACGGCACGATGGTGGCCCCGGAGCCGGGGCCGGCCGCCACCCCGGCGAGGCAGTCACCGTCGAACGTCTCGGCGATCACGGCGGCCGGGCTCTTGAAGATCCGCGCGGCGCCGGTCGCCGCCTCCTCCAGCAGCCGCGCGAAGCTCGGCGCGGAGTGCACCGCCACGGTGGTGTCGGCCAGCCCGAGCAGTCGCTCGGCGAGCAGCTCCGCCCGCTGCCGCGCCCGGTAGTAGCGCAGCACCGCGTGCGCGGTGGCGACCAGCTCGTCCGGCTCGATCGGCTCGGCCAGGTACGCGTCCGCGCCCCGGGTCAGGCCCTGCGTCCGGTCCACCACGTCCACCGCGTGCGCGGACACGTGGATCACCGGCATCGCCGGGTGCGCGGCCTTGATGCGCTCGCACACCTCGAACCCGCTCAGGTCGGGCAGCCGCACGTCGAGCACCACGAGGTCGATCGGGTCCACCCCGACCCGGGCGAGGGCCTCGCCGCCGTTCTCCGCCTCCAGCACCGTGAAGCCCGCCCGGGAGAGCCAGCTGACCAGCAGGTACCGCTTGGTGCGACTGTCGTCGACCACCAGGACGGTCGCCGCGCCGCCCTCCACCGTCACGCTCCGCCCGCGGGCAGGCTGACGGTGAACGTGCTGCCCCGGCCCGGCTCGCTGGACAGCTCCAGGGTGCCGCCGAGCAGGGTCGCCAGCCGCCGCGCGTACGGCAGGCCGAGGCCGGTGCCGCCGACCCGGGTCACGCCGGGCACCTGGTAGAACTCCTCGAAGATCCGGTGGTGCTGCTCCGGCGGGATGCCGGGCCCGGTGTCGGAGACCGACAGCAGCCAGCGGTCGCCCCGCCGCTCCGCCCGCAGCCGGACCTCCCCGCGCTCGGTGAACTTGAGCCCGTTGTGCAGCAGGTTGCGCAGCACCTGGGCGAGCAGCACCTCGTCGGTGCGCAGCGTGGCCGGAACCGGCGGCTCCTCCACCACGAGCTCCACGTCCGGCCGGGTGGCCAGGGCCCGCAGCGTGCCGCGCAACTGGCCGAAGACCGGCCGCAGGTCGACCTCGGCCCAGTTGGGCTCGATCCGGCCGGACTCGGCCTTGGCCAGGTCGAGCAGCTCGTTGACCAGGTTGAGCAAGTCACTCGCCGAGGAGCGGATCAGCCCGACCTGGCGGGCCTGCTCGGCGGTGAGCGGGTCGGACGCGGAGTCGCCCAGCAGCCGGCCGAGCCCCATGATCGCGGTGACCGGCGCGCGCAGCTCGTGGCTGACGTTCGCCAGGAACCGGCTCTTCGACTCGCTCGCCGCCCGCAGTTGGGCGGACTTCTCGTCCAGCTCGGCGTAGAGGGCCACCACGCCCCGGTTGGTCTCCTCCAGCTCCTCGGTGAGCTGGTTGTAGAGCGCCATCACGCCCCGGTTGGTCTCGGCCAGTTCCTCGTTCAGCACGGCCAGCTCGTCGCGCTGGCTGCGCACCTCGTCGAGGGCGGCGATGAGTTGCGCGTTCTGGGCGGCCAACTCGTCGAGGGCGCTGCCCGGGGCGTTCCGGCCGAGTTCGGAGCGCAGCTCGGCGAGACGCTCCGGGGTCAGCACCTCCGCGGTGACCGGGACACGTCGGGACATCCTCACGACCGTATCCCCCTCCCCGGTCACCACGCCCAACATGTCCACCAACCGCGCCACCGCGCCCGACTGCGGCTCGTACCGCCCGTCGGGCAGCGGGCGCACCGGGGCGAGGTCCACCCGCAGATGCCTCCTACCGCCAACGGCGTCATGGACGACCGCGAATGTCACATCGGCCCCGCCGACCCCGCGCAGCAGGTCCCGGGCGACCTCGCTGAGCGCCGTGGCCATGCGTACCTGGTCCTGGTGCTCCAGGCCGACCGCGGCGGCGACCTCACGGCCCCGCTGCCGGACCACGAAGATGTCGTGCTCCACCCGCAACGCCATCTGGAGCAGCGGCGCCGCCGCCCCGGCGGGGCCGGTCACGACCACCCCCGGGCGACCAGGACGCACGCGTCGTCACGGCGGGTGCCGGCGTCGCGCAGCACCGTCGCGGCCACCACGAGGGGCGACCGGTCGACGAGACCGGGATAGTCGGCGAGCTGCCAGCGGTCCACCACCCCGTCACTGTGCATGACCAGCAGGGCGCCGGGGTGGAAGGGGTAGTCGTACTCCCGGACCGGGGGCCGCTGGTGCCCGGCGATGCCGGGCAGCGAGACCAGGCCCCGGCGCTGGCCGTCCGCGCCGATCACCGCCGCGGAGATGTTGCCCAGCCCCGAGTAGCGCAGCACCCCGGCCGACGGGTCCAACTCGGCGACGGCCAGCGCCGCGCCCCGGGTGTGCGACATCGACCGGTGCAGGTGCTGGACGACCGCCGCCGGCGGCCCCGCCGGCGCCTTTCGGAACGCGTCGAGCGCGGCGTCGGTGGCGGCGGAGGCGAGCGGCCCGTGCCCCAGGCCGTCGCAGGTCAGCACCTGCCGCCGGCCCTCGGCGATCCGCCAGGCGTACCCGTCGCCGCTGACCGACTCCCCGGCCAGCGGCCGGGTGAGCGCGTCGACCCAGGGCCGCTCCCGCTGCGCCCGGCGGTCGGGCCAGATCTCCACGGCGAGGACGGTGCCCCGCCCCGGCCGGGAGTAGCCGTCGAACCAGCTGGCCTGCCGGACGATCGCGCCGAGGCCGATGCCGAGCGTGCCCGTGGTGGAGTGCCCGTCCTGCGAGGAGACGGTCAGGTCGGCCATCCCCGGCCCGGCGTCGATGGCGACCAGCTCCACGCCGGCCTCCTGCTCGTGTCGGACCGGCCGCAGCAGCAGCACCCCGTCCTCGGCGTGCTTGACCAGGTTGCTGGTCAGCTCGGCGGCGACGATCGCCAGGTCGGCCGTGCGGGCCTCCCCCAGGGCGAGCTGGCCGCCGAGCCGCTCGGCGGCCCGGCGCACCGCGCTGGCCGCGCTGCCGCTCTCGACCCGGAACCAGATGCCGCGGTCGGGGACCGCGTCCTCGCTCATCTCGACCACTTGGTGACCGTGATGCGGGTGCCCTCACCCACCGCGGTCTGGATGTCGAAGTCGTCGACCAGGCGGCGCGCGCCGCTGAGCCCGAGGCCGAGCCCGCCGCCGGTGGTGTAGCCGTCGGTCAGCGCCAGGTCGAGGTCGGCGATGCCGGGACCGGAGTCGGCGAAGACGATCCGCACGCCCCGCCGCATCCCGTTGTCCACCATGCCCACCTCGACGGTGCCACCGCCGCCGTAGACCAGGGTGTTGCGGGCCAGCTCGCTCGCCGCGGTGACCACCTTGGTCTGGTCGACCAGGGAGAGCTTGACCGCCACCGCGACCGTACGCACCAGTTGCCGGACGCGTACCACGTCCTCGTCGCTGCGGATCGCCTGCGCCTGCGGCTGGCCCAGGTCGACTCCGGCGGTCATGAGGCCGTCGTCTCGACGTCCGGTTCGTCGTCGAACGCGAGTTCGTGCTCCTCCGCGCGCGCCGCCGCGATCAGCTCCATGCCCCGTTCGACGTTGAGCGCCGTCCGGATGCCGTTGAGCGACAGGCCGAGTTCCACAAGCGTGATGGCGACGGCGGGGCGCATCCCGACGACCACCGTCTCCGCGTCGAGCACCTTGGAGATGGAGGCGATGGTCGACAGCATCCGCCCGACGAAGGAGTCGACGATGTCCAGGGCGGTGATGTCGATGATCACGCCGTGACAGCCGGTGGCGACGATCCGCTCCGCGAGGTCCTCCTGGAGCTGGACCGCCGTCTGGTCGGACATGTCGACCTGGATGGAGACCAGCAGGATGTCGCCGATCTTGAGGATCGGCACCCGCTCCATCACGCCTCCCGGCGCTGGCGGCGGCCGGTCTCGACCCCGGTGAGCCGGAGCACGTGCCGCAGCGCGTCGGCGAGGCTGGCCTTCGTGGCGATGTCGCCGAACTCGATGCCCAGGGCGACGATCGTCTGCGCGATCTGCGGGCGGATGCCGGAGATGATGCAGTCGGCGCCCATCAGCCGGGCGGCCACCACGGTCTTCAGGATGTGCTGGGCGACCTGGGTGTCCACCGCCGGTACGCCGGTGATGTCGATGATCGCGTAGGGCGAGCCGGTGTCGACCAGGGTCTGGAGCAGCCGCTCCATCACCACCTGGGCCCGGGCCGAGTCGAGGGTGCCGACCAGCGGCACGGCGACGACGCCCTCCCAGAGCTTCACCACCGGGGTGGAGAGTTCCAGCAGCTGCTCCGCCTGGTCGGCGATGAGGCTCTCGCGGGTGCGCACGAAGCTCTCGAAGGTGAACAGGCCCATCTGGTCGATCAGCCCGGAGAAGGCGACGTAGTCGCGGAGCGTGTCGGGGCCGCCCTCGGCCTCCATCAGCTCCAGCAGCACCTCCTTCAGCGCGAACACGCTGATCGCGGTCTCGGAGGCGGAGAAGCCCTGCCGGGCGCGCCCCCGGGACAGCTCGGAGAGCACCGCGCGCAGCTCCGTGGCCTGCTCGGAGTCGAGGTCGACGGCGCCCTGGTGACTGGCGGTGATCATGCTGGAGTGCAGCTCCTGCACCTGCCGGCGCAGCTCCCCCTGGCTGAGTCGCCCGCGCAGCGACCCGGCGACGATCTCCGTCCAGCGCTGTGTGACCCGCTCGGCGTGACTGGTCAGCAGACCCGCCAGTCGGCTGCTCTCGTCGGCGCTCAGCGCCATGGCAAACCCCCTTCGACCTGGACCGGCGGACTCTATCACCGGAGGCCGGAGAGCTACTTGCCACATGACAAACGAATGACGGTGGCCACCGGATACCGGCTCCCGTTCTGCGTACCACCCCGATCGTGGGATACCGTTTCCCCGATAACAGGAGGTCTGGCGAATGTCCTTGACGGTGCACACGGAACAGCGCGGCGACGTGGTCGTCGTGTCGGTCGCGGGCGAGCTGGACATGGCGACCGCACCGCAGCTACAGGACCAGATCACCGACCTGCTCGACAAGGGCCGCAGCCGGCTCGTCTTCGACCTGGCGAACGTCTCGTTCTGCGACTCCACCGGGTTGTCGGTGTTCGTCCGCGCCAAGAACAGCTGCGACGAGGCCGGCGGCGTGGTGCGGCTGGCCGCCCCGCAGCGGGGCGTGCTGCGCATCCTGGAAGTCAGCGGCCTCGTCGAGGTGCTGCACACCTACCCGACGGTCGACCAGGCCGTGGCGGGTGACCCGACGCCGGCCTCCTCCTGACCGTCCCGGCTCACGCCTCGTCCTCGATGTGCCGGGGACGGGCGATCACCAGGCCCGCGCCGGTCTGCACGGCGAGCGCCGCCAGCAGGAACCCGATCGGCGCGGTCCACCCGCCGGTGGCCTCGTAGAGGATGCCCACCAGCAGCGGCCCCAGGGCGGCGATGACGTAGCCGGTGCTCTGCGCGAAGGCCGACAGCGCGACGGTTCCCTCGGCGGTCCGGGCGCGCAGGCCGATCACCGTCAGGATCAGCGGGAACGCGCCCTGCCCGATCGCCAGCAGGGCCACCCAGAGCAGCGCCGCGCCGTGCGGGGCCAGGGCGAGCCCCAGGTAGGCCAGGGTGGACGCGGCGGTCAGCGAGAGCACCAGCGGGCGCAGCGTCCGCAGCCGGGCGGCCATCGTGGGCATCAGCAGCGCGATCGGCACACCGAGCGCGGTCACCCCGGCGAGCAGCAGCCCGGCCGTCTCCGGGTGGTAGCCGGCGTCCCGGAAGAGCTGGGCCAGCCAGCCCATGATCGCGTACCCACTGAGCGACTGCGCTCCGAAGTAGACCGCCATCGCCCAGCCGAGCCGGGTGCGGCCAGGCCGGATCCGGACGCGGGGCGCGACGGCCTCCGTCGGGGTCGCCCGCCGCGCGGCGGCCCGGGCCCGCAGCGCCAGCGGCACCCACGGGAGTACGGCCAGCGCGGCCAGGCCGGCCCAGACCCCGAGCCCGACCCGCCAGGAGCCGAACGCGTGCGCCACCGGCACCGCCGACGCGGCGGCCACCGTGGTGCCCACGGTCAGCGCCATCGTGTACGCCCCGGTGACGAGCCCGGTGCGGTGCGGGAAGTGCTGCTTGACCAGCATCGGCAGCAGGATGTTCGCCACCGCGATGCCGGCCAGCGCCAGCGCGCTGGTGAGCACGAAGACCAGTGCGGAGTCGGTGACCACCCGCAGCACCTGACCGGTGGCGAGCGCGAGCATCGCGACCACCAGCACCCTTGCCGGGGCGAACCGGCGGACCAGCCACGGGGTGAGCGCGCCGAGCCCCGCGAAGGCGATGGTGGGCAGGGTGGTGACGAGGCCGGCCATCGCCCCGGAGAGCGCCAGGCCGTCCCGCACCTCGTCGAGCAGCGCCCCGAGGCTGGTCACGGCGGCCCGCAGGTTCACGGCGACCAGCAGCATCCCGACCAGCACCAGCACGCCTCCGGTGCCGGGGCGGACCGCCCGGTCCGGGCGCGCCGGACCCGCCGTGGCGGTGGCCTCGGGGGCCGGGCCGGGGGTCACGTCGGCGGTGGTCGTCGGCGTGCCGGCGGCGTACGCGGTGGGAGTTGCTGGCGGCGTCATGCGCTTGAACCTACAATCATGGGATGAATTCCGGGCAGGAGTTGTAACGAGTGCCACCACCGATTGATTCCGCCACCGCGCCGCCCCGCGGGCACCGGGTGCGGCAGACCATCGCCCAGCTCAGGGAGCGGATCCTCGGCGGCGAGTGGCCGGTGGGCGGCCGGATCCCCACCGAGCCGCAGCTGGTCGCGGCGCTCGGCGTGGGGCGGAACACGGTCCGCGAGGCCGTGCGGGCGCTGGTGCACGCCGGGGTGCTGGAGTGCCGGCAGGGCTCCGGGACGTACGTGGTGTCGACCGACGAGCTGGCCCCGGTGGTGGCCCGCCGCCTCACCGACGACCGGATGGCCGAGGTGGTCGAGGTCCGGCGCGCCTTCGAGGTGGAGGCGGCCCGGCTCGCCGCGCTGCGGCGTACGCCGGAGGACCTGACCGCGCTCGACGGCGCGCTCGCGGCCCGCGAGGCGGCGTGGCGCGGTGGCCGGGTCGACGAGTTCGTCGAGGCCGACGCCGCGCTGCACGTCGCCGTGGTGGCGGCCGCGCACAACGGCATGCTCGCCGAGCTGTACGCCTCGGTCGGCGCCGCGATGCGCAGCACCGTCGCCCAGTCGATGGGTGAGGCGCTGGAGCCCGAGCGCTACGTCGACCACTCGCGGCTGGTCGAGGCGATCCGGGCCGGCGACCCGGACCGGGCGGCGATCGAAGCCGGCGCTTTTCTGGAGCCTCCCCGCAGGGCATAGGTTGTGCCGGACGGAAGACCGGACACCTCGGGAGTACGGATGCTCAAGGGCTTCAAAGACTTCATCATGCGCGGAAACGTGGTCGATCTCGCGGTCGGCGTCGTCATCGGCGCCGCGTTCACGGGCGTGGTCACCCAGCTCACCAAGTCGTTCCTGGAACCGCTGGTGCGCGTCCTCATCGTGCTGATCACCGGCAACAAGAACGGCCTCACCGGCTCGACGCCGTCGTTCCGGGGCATCCCGTTCGACTGGGTGGCCTTCGTGAACGCGCTGATCACGTTCCTGCTCACCGCCATGGCGCTGTACTTCCTGGTCGTCTACCCCATGAACAAGCTGGCCGAGCGGCGCAAGCGCGGGGAGGAGCCGCCGCCGAAGGCGCCGAGCGAGGAGGTCCGGCTGCTCACCGAGATCCGGGACGCCCTGGTCGCCGCCGGGCACACCACCCCCGGGCAGCAGCGTGGCGCGCTCGACGACGTGCTCGGCCGCCGGGAGGAACCGCCCACTCCGCGCTGAACCCGGCACACGCACATCGGCCCCTGCGGGAATCCCGCGGGGGCCGCACTTTTTAGTACGCCTGTTCGATAGAGTCGCCGCCATGGAGCAGCGGAAGCACTGGTGGAACGGGAAATGGGGCCGGCTGGCGCGGCGGGACGTCTTCCTCCGGGTGGACGCCGACCGGTGGCACGTCGAGCAGCGGGCCGGCGGCGCCGAGGGCGTGTCCCAGTTCTACGAGTACGACAGCGCCGAGGAGGCCGAGGAGACGGTCCGGGCGCTGCTCCAGGGCACGGACGGTTGGCGCGAGCTCTCCCCCCGCCCGCCGAGCGCCTGGTCCCCCGACGCCTGAGACGGGGGCGCGGGCGGTTTAGCCGGAGCGGGGGCCGGGAACCGCGCGGGAATGAACCAACAGGGCACCGAGCGGCAGGCGATGGTTTCCCGGGTCACCACGGGCATGCGGGTGATCGACGTCGACGGCACCGAGGTCGGCACGGTCGACCTCGTGCAGCGGGGTGACCCGAACGCGGTGACCGCGCAGGCGCCGACCGCGGACCCGGGCAGCAGTCTGGACGAGCTGATCGAGTCGACGGCGGTCGAGGAGCCGGACGTGCCGGCCGACCTGGCCGCCCGGCTGCTGCACAGCGGCTACCTGAAGGTCTCCACGGACCTGGCGCGCACCGGCGCGGTCTACGTGCTCGCCGAGCAGATCGCCGCCGTCGCCGACGACCGGGTGAGCCTCGACGTCCCGGCCCGCGACCTGCCGCCCGAGGAGTGAGTGAGGAGTGAGTGACGTCAGCCGGGGCCGGGCGCGGGGCAGCGCAAAGCCAGTGGCAGGGGCCTCGAACGCCGGGGTGATGGCATGCCCGCCGCACGCTGTCGAGCTGATGTCGTAAACGATTCGCCTTTCCCGTCCCGCATCCCTGCCACCGGCTCGACCACAGCCACTCCCACACCAGCCACCGCGGCTCCGCCACGTGCTACCGCCCGTCCCGCGAACTGATCATTTCCGAGTCAGCCGAGATGAGTGCGTCCGATCACGCCGATGGCAGGACGTTCTCCGACGGGTCTGTGGCGCTACGGTCACCGGCGCTGATCTGGCACCCCGCCGAACTCCGACGTGACGCAACCCGACGGTCGTCCGGACCCGTCGAGCTTGCGGAGGAGGGAGCCCCGATGGCGGATGCCGAGCGTGAGTTCGTGGAGTACGTCTCCGCGCGACTGCCGAGACTGCACCGGACCGCGTTCCTGATGTGCGGCGACGCCCACCTGGCCGACGACGTGGTGCAGCAGACGATCACGGCGCTGTACGTGAACTGGCGCCGGGTCAGCCGGGCCGACAACGTCGATGCGTACGTGCACCGGATGCTGGTCCACAAGCTCGTCGACGAGAAGCGGTTGAGCTGGGCGAAGGTCCGGCTGCTGGGGTGGATGCCGGAGCCGGAGCGCCCGCCGGTCACGCCGCACGACGACCTGGCCGAGCGGGACAGCCTGCTCGCCGCGCTCGCCCGCCTTCCCCGCGGCCAGCGCACCGTACTGGTCCTGCGGTTCCTGTGTGACCTGTCGCTGGCCGACACGGCCGCCGCGATGGGCTGCTCCGAAGGCAACGTGAAATCGCAGACGGCGCGGGCACTGGCGGCGGTCCGCCAGGTGTTCGACGTCACCGAGATGGCCGGGAGGAATTCGAGATGACCGCGTTGGACGACCAGCGGATGGCCACACTGATGCAGGCGGCGCCGGTTCCCGAGCCACGGGTTGACGTGGGCCGCGCGGTCCGGGACGGCCGACGTCGCCGCCAGCGCCGCCGCCTCGGCGGGATCACTGCGGTTTCGGTGCTGGCCGGGCTCGGCGTCGTGGGCGCCGTCCAGCTCGGCGGGGCCGCCAGCCGGCCGGCTCCGGCCACGCCGGCCCTCGCGGCGTCACCGGCCGCGACCGTGTCGGCCGCCCCGGTCTCGCCGGTCACCTGCGAGGCGTCGTGGTTGCCGCAGCCGATCGACGGTCCGGTCGCGGTGGCGAACGGCGTCGACCCCACCGGGCGGTACATCGTCGGCGAGATCGGCACCGGGCAGGAGGACGGGCGGGTCGTGCTGTGGACCGACGGCCGGGCCCGCGTCCTGCCGGCCGGCGCGCGGCACGCGGCCGCGGTCAACGCCGGCGGCGTCGTGGTCGGCACCAACGGCGACGGCACCGGGTGGGTCTACCGGGACGGGGAGCTGCGCTTCCTCGCCACCCCGCCCGGCTACCAGGCGGTCCTCGTGCACGCGGTCAACGGCCGGGGCGACATCGTCGGCACCGCCAGGGGAGCCGGCGACTCGCACCACGCCGTGCTGTGGTCGGCGGACCGCCCGCAGGAGCACCGGCTGGTCGGCCAGTCGGGATCCGCCGCGACCGGGATCACCGAGGACGGCACGGTCGTCGGCGCGATGGGCCAACTGCCCTACCGGTGGACGCCGCAGGGGATCGGGGCGGCGCTGGCGGTGCCCGACGGCTACCCGCGCGCCTCGGTCGACTCGGCGCACGGCGAATGGGCGATCGGCATGGTTCCCGGCGCCCAGCAGAACGGTGCCGTGCAGATGCTGCCGGTGCGGTGGAATCTCACGACGGGGGCGGTGGGCCTGCTGCCGTTCCCGGGGGTGACCGCGATCGCCGGCAACGGCGACCTGCTGGTCGGCGGCAGTGAGCCGCTGGTCGTCGCCCCGGACGGCACGTCCCGCCGGTTGCCGGGCCGGCCCGACGTCCGGGCGACCGAGGCGGGCACGTACACGGTCAACGGGATCAGCGACGACGGTCTGACCGTGGTCGGCGCCGTCTACGAGAACCAGGTGTACCGGCCGCTGGTGTGGCACTGCCGCCGCTGAGGGGCGCGCATCGGTCCATGCCCCTGACGCCGGGGCCCCGGAAGGGTCGATTCGGGCGGTCCGGCCCGAGGCGGCGATCATGTGCCGAACGCCCTGGTCACGGGTGTAGGTGGCCCATAGCCGTGCCGGCCGCTGCTGGGCACTGCGGCGATGTCGTAGACGACTCAGCTCCAAAGCGCGTGGAGATCAGTTGCCGCCGGTCCGGCCGCTGACTGACGAGGTGACCGCGACGGAGTCCGGTGCAGCCGGGTTTGGTTCGGCCTCACCCGGCCCGGAAACGCCTGGCCCAGCCGTAGCCGGCCCCGCCGTAGCCGGCCCGGCCGCCCTCGGCCCAGCCGGCCCGGTCGCGGGTTCGGGCGGCGGCTCCGGCGCGGCCGGGTCGGCGGAACGCCGGCGGAAGAGCAGGAGCATCAGCCCGCCGGCGACCAGCCCCCAGAACGCGCCGCCCACGCCGACCAGGGTCACCCCGGAGGCGGTGACCACGAACGTGACCACCGCGGCCTCCCGGGCGGCCGGCTCGGCCAGCGCCGAGGTGAGCGCCGTGGCCAGCGCGCCGAGCAGCGCCAGCCCGGCGACCGCCTCGATCAGCACCGGCGGCGCGAGCGCGATCAACGCCGTGGCCGCCCCGGCGCCCAGCCCGAGCAGGGCCAGCCCCGTCCCGGCCGTGACCGAGGCGATCCAGCGCCGGTCCGGGTCGGGGTGGGCGTCCGGGCCGGCGGCCAGGGCGGCGGTGAGCGCCGCCAGGTTGACCGCGTGCCCGCCGGCGGGGGCGGCGGCCAGGGTGGTCAGCCCCGTCGCCCGCAGCGCGGCGCCGAACGGTGGCCGGTAGCCGTAGCCGACCAGCACCGCCATCCCGGGTACGTTCTGCGCGGCCATGGTGACCAGGAAGAGCGGCAGCGCCAGGCCGACCATGGCGGAGACGCTCCAGGCCGGCGTGGTCAGCTCGACGGCGGGCAGCAGCCGCGCGCCGCGGAGGTCGGCGACCGGGGTGGTCAGCGCGATCGCCGCCACCGCCACGACCAGCGCGCCCGGCACCGCCCAGCGCCGCGCGAAGCGGTGCAGCAGCAGCCAGGCCAGCACCACGGGGGCGGCCAGCCGGGGCACCTCGACCAGCGCGCGGACCGGCGCGGTGCACAGCGGCAGCAGGACGCCGGCCAACATGGCGCCCGCGATCGGCCGGGGGATCGCCGCGACGGCCCGACCGAGCGCCGGGAACAGCCCGGCGGCCACGATCAGCACGCCCGAGACGAGGAACGCCCCGACGGCGACGGGCCACCCACCGGGCACCGGGCCGGTGGCGACCAGCAGCGCCGCGCCCGGGGTGGACCAGGCGACGCTCATCGGGATCCGGTGCCGCAGGCCCAGCCAGACGGCGGAGACCCCCGACGCGACGCAGACCGCGAGCAGCCCGGAGGCGGCCTGCGCGTCGGTGGCGCCGACGGCCCGCAGGCCCGCCAGCACCACCGTGAACGAGCTGGCGAACCCCACCAGCGCGGTCACCACCCCCGCCAGCAACGGTTGCGACCGTCCCGCCATCCCGCCCCCCAGATCGTTCCGTTTACGGAACACGAACCTGTAGCACCATAGCGGTGTGCCACCGACCTCACCAGCCTGCCCACCGCATCCCGATCCGGGCGCCGACGCCGTCGGCCGCCGGGTACGCGCGCTGCGCGAGCAGCGGGGAATGTCGCTGTCCACCCTGGCCCGGCGGGCCGGGGTGGGGAAGGCGACCCTTTCCGGGCTGGAGAACGGCACCCGCAACCCGACCCTGGAGACGCTCTACGCGATCACCGCGCAGCTCGACGTACCGCTGGCGGCCGTGCTCTCCGGCCCGGCCGCGACACCCACCGTCCGCGGCACCGCGGTCAGCGCCATCCTGCTGGAGGTCTTCGAGGAGGCCGACGCCACCTACGAGCTGTACCGGATGCTGGTCACGCCCGGCCCGGAGCAGCTCTCCCCAGCGCACCAGCCCGGCGTCACCGAACACGTCACCGTCTTCGCGGGCGTGCTACGCGCCGGCCCGGTCGACGCGCCGCTGACCGCAACCGCGGGCGAGCACCTGCGCTGGACGTCCGACGTGCCGCACGTGTACGCCGCCGTCGGCGACGAGGAGGTCGCCGCCAGCCTCCTGCTCCGCTACCCCCGTCCCTGAGCGCGGGAGACGGCCGCCGCGCCGGCTCAGCCGTCGACCGGCGTCGGCACCGCCAACCGCCGCTGCACCGCCCAGATCGCCGCCTCGGTACGCGACGCCGACCCGGTCTTGCGCAGCAGGTTGGAGACGTGCACGGTGACCGTCCGCACCGAGATGCCGAGCGCCCGCGCCGCCTGCTTGTTCGACATCCCCGCGACCAGGCAGCCCAGCACCTCGATCTCCCGCCCGGTCAGCTCGGCGTCTACCGGGCCGGCCGGCCGGGGCACCACCGCCGCCGAGGGCGCCGGCGTCGACCGCGCGGCCCGCGACGGCGCCGGCGGGGGCGGGCGGAGCAACGCCTCGGGCCCCCGGCCGGCGTGCGCGGCGAGCAGTTCGGTCAGCAGGTACGGGTTGCCGCCGGTGCGCCGCCAGACCGCGCGCACCAGCCGACCGGAGGGGCGCGGATCCGCGTACACCTGGGTCAGCACCTCGGCGACCTCGGCCGGGAGCAGCGGTCCGAGGTGTTGGCGGACGGCGCCGCGGACGCCGCAGAGCCGGGCCAGTGCGCGGACCGCGAGGTCGGGCGCGACCGCGTCCGCGGCGGGCCGGGTGGCCACCACCAGCAGCGCCGGCAGGTCGGCGGCGGTGGCCAGCTCGCCGACCAGGTTCAGGCTGGCCGGGTCGAGGGCGTGCAGGTCCTCCACCACCAGCACCGCCGGCCCCGCGCCGACCAGCAGCCGGACGACCCGCACCGCGAGCCGGAGCAGGGTGCCCGGGGCGTAGCGCTCGCGCGGCGCGGTGGGCTGCTGGGCGAGCCAGGCCAGCGCGTCCGGCGGCAGGTCGAGCCCGCTGGTGTCCCGACCGGTGAGAACGGCGGCCAGCCAGTCGTACGGGGCGGGGCTGTGCACCCGGGCGGCGCCGGAGAGCACCACCGCGGGGCGGGGGGCGAAGGCGTCCAGAGCGGCCGCGACCAGCAGGGACTTGCCCACCCCGGCCTCACCGGTGATGACCGCGACGGCCGGCGCGGAGCGCCGGGAACCGGCCACCGTGGACCACGCCCGGTCGAGCTCGGCCAGCTCACCGGCGCGCCCGACCATGGACACCGGCATCATTCCCACACCCTACGCAGTAGTGCGTAGAGACGGCGGCAGGGTGTTCTTGGCAAGCTTGTCCCATGACGCTGATCCTCCGCTCGGCCATCCTCAACGACATCGGCCTGGTCCGCACCAACAACGAGGACTCCGCCCTCGCCGGTGACCGCCTCGTCGCGGTGGCGGACGGCATGGGCGGCCTGCCCGCGGGCGAGGTGGCGAGTGAGATCGTCATCCGCATCCTGGACGAGCTGAGCCCGCCGACCGACCCCGACGAGGCCGCCGACGCGCTGCGGGCCGTGGTGAGCACCGCCAACCGGCGCATCCACGCCGCCATCACCGTCGACCCGGCCCGCGACGGCATGGGTACGACCCTCACGGCCGCCCTGCTCGCCGGGGACGCGCTGGTGCTGGCCCAGGTCGGCGACTCCCGCTGCTACCTGCTGCGCGACGGGCAGCTCACCCAGCTCACCCGGGACGACACCTTCGTTCAGGCACTGGTGGACCAGGGGGCGCTCTCGCCCGAGCAGGCGCGCCACCACCCGCAGCGGTCGCTGGTGACCCGGGCGGTGCAGGGCGCGGACGCCCCGCCCGCGATCGGGGTGCTCACCGTGGTCGCCGGCGACCGGCTGCTGCTGTGCAGCGACGGCCTGTCCGACTACGTCGACGACGCCACGATCGCCGGGACGCTCGGCATGTACGCCGACCGCCAGCAGTGCGGCGAGCAGCTCGTCAAGCTCGCCCACCAGGCCGGCGCGCCGGACAACGTCACCGTCGTGGTCTCCGACGTCACCGCCGTCTAGGAACGGAACGGTCCCCCGCCCGTGGGGATCCGTGCCGCCGGCTAGGTAGTTGCGCCATCTAGGTGGCGTCGCTATGTTGCTCCGGTGGAATCCGACCGGCGTGGGCAGTGGCTGCGGGGGGTGCTCGACCTCTGCGTCCTGGCCCTGCTGCGGGAGGGCGAGTCCTACGGCTACCAGCTCGCGCACGCCCTCGAGACCGCCGGCATCGGGCCGATCCAGGGCGGCACGCTCTATCCGGTGCTGCTGCGCCTGCAACGCACCGGCCTGGTCACCGCGCAGTGGCGGGAGGGCGCGTCCGGGCCGGCGCGCAAGTACTACCGGCTCACCGACAGCGGGTGGGCGGCGCTGCGCCAGGGCGGCAGCGCCTGGCTCGCGTTCGTCGCCCCGGTGAACGACATCGTCAAAAAGGGGGTCGACGGATGAACGCCGACGAGTGGCTGCGGGCGTTCGCGGCCGAGCTGGACCGGCGCCGGGTCCGGGTGGACGCCGCCCGGCACGTGGTCGCCGAGGCCGCCACGCACCTGCGCGACAGCGGGGGCGACCCGTGGGTCGTCCTCGGCCGGCCGCAGGACTACGCCGCCGCGATCGTGGAGAGCATCGGCACCTCGCCCAACCCGCGTCCCGGCCCGGTCCGGCTGCACGCGCGGGGCATCACCAAGCGGTACGGGCGACGCACGGTGCTACGTGACGCGTCGCTGAGCGTCCGGGCCGGGCAGATCGCCGCCGTCGTCGGGGCGAACGGCTGCGGCAAGAGCACCTTCCTGCGCATCTGCGCCGGGCTGGTCTCCCCCGACGCCGGGGACGTGACCGTCTCGGGCCGGCTCGGCTACTGCCCCCAGCAGGGCGGCACCGCCGACTTCCTGCTTCCCGACGAGCACTTCGTGCTGGTCGGCGCCGGCCGGGGCGTGGCCCGGGGGCCGGCCCGTCGCGCCGGCCGGGCGGCGGCCCACCAGCTCGGCTGGGACGCCGACCGCGACGTCCTCGCCCGGCACCTCTCCGGCGGCACCCGGCAGAAGCTGAACCTCACCATGTCCACCCTCGCCGAGCCGGATGTGCTGCTGCTCGACGAGCCCTACCAGGGCTTCGACCAGGGCACGTACGTCAACTTCTGGGACCAGCTCGCCCGGCTGCGCGACGAGGGACGGGCGATCGTCGTGGTGACCCACCTGCTCAACCAGCTCGACCGGGTCGACCTCGTGCTCGACCTGACCCCGGCCACCGAGGGAGGGCGTCCGTGAACCGCCTCGTCACCGTCGCCGAGATGACCCTGCGGGAGTTGCTGCGCCGTCGGGGCGTGCTCCTGCTCCTGCTGCTGATGCCGCTGGCCTTCTGGCTGATCCGGCGCGACTCCTACGTCGGTCAGTCGGTGCGCTCGCTGCTGCTCGGCATCAGCTGGGCGGTCAGCACCGCCGCGCTCTTCGCCACCGGCGCGGCCCGCGAGCTGGAGCCCCGGCTGCGGCTGGCCGGCTACCGCCCGCACCACCTCTACCTCGGCCGGTTGATCGGCCTGTGGGCGACGGGGCTCCTCATCTCCGTGCCGTTCTTCGTGCTCACCGTGATCGACGCGCCCGACCTGCGGCACGGCGGGGTGGCGGTCGCGATGCTCTGCTGCGTGGGGGTGGCCGCGCCGTTCGGGATGCTCATCGGCGCCCTGCTCCCCCGCGAGCTGGAGGGGACGCTGCTGCTGCTCACCGTCGTGGCGGTGCAGATGCTGATCGACCCGGCCGGCACGGGCGCGAAGCTCACCCCGTTCTGGTCCAGCCGGGAGATCGCCACCTGGGCGGTGGACCACGCGGACTCCGGCTACCTGACCCGGGGGTCGCTGCACGGGCTGGCCGTCACCGCGTTGCTGATCGTCACCGTGGCGGCCGTGTTCAGCGTCCGGCTGCGCCGCCGCCGGCACCTGCGCCACCTGCCGATCGGCTGACCCCGCGGCGGCGGGTGGGCCGACCGCTTCCGGCGATTGCGGTTGCGCGGAGCGGGAAGCCGGGTTGGGATTGGCAGATGACCATCCGCCGTGTGCGCGCCGAGAAGCGCCTGACCACCAGCTTCCCGCTCCAGGCGTACGCGTTCGAGACGTCGCCGCTCACCGCCGCCCGGACGGAGGAGTTCCGCGACTACCTGCCCTACAACGAGGGCAACCGGACGCTGGTCGTGGAGGCGGACGGCGTGACGGTGGCCGCCGCCTCGGCGGTGCCCATGCGGCAGAACCTGCGCGGCACGGTGCTGCCGATGGCCGGCGTCGCCGGGGTGACGACCCATCCGCTGGCCCGCCGGCAGGGCCACGTCCGGGCCCTGCTGCACCAGCTCCTCGACGAGATGCGCGACGAGGGGCACCGGCTGACCGCGCTCTGGCCGTTCCGACCGTCGTTCTACGCCCGGTTCGGCTACGTCGGGCTGCCGAAGGCGCGTACGGCCACCTTCTCGCCGGCCGACCTCGGCGAGCTGCTCCGCGCCGACCTGCCCGGCGAGGTGGGCTGGGAGCGGATCGGCGCGGGCTACCGGACCTGGCGCGAGTTCACCGAGCGCTGCCTGCGCGAGCGGCACGGCTTCGCGATCTTCCCCGACTACCGGGACGTCGGGCTGCGCGACCGCGACGAGCGGTGGCTGCTCACCGCCCGGGTGGGCGGGACGGTCACGGGCGCGGTGACCTACCGGATCGACGACCACGGCGGCACCCTGATCGCCGACGACCTGCTCGCCACCGACCCGGTCGCCCGCGCGCTGCTGCTGCAGTTCTTCGCCCGGCACGTCGACCAGGTGGAGCGGGTGCGCGTCCAGATCCCCGCCGACGAGGTGCCGGAGCTGTGGCTCACCGACCTGGCCGTGCACGTCGAGGCGCGGGTGGCCCGCCCGGGCTCGTCCGCGCCGATGGCCCGGCTGCTGTCGATGGAGGCGCTGGCGGGGCTGCCCGCCGGGCCGGGCCGGGTGCGCGTCGAGCTGACCGGCGACCGCTGGCTGGCCGGGTCGTACCTGCTGGACGGCACGACCGGCGCGCTGGAGCTGGTCGGCGGCGCCGCCGCCACCGCCGGGGAGCCGCCGGTCGCCACGCTGACCGCCGCCGGGATCTCCGCGCTGGCGTACGGGGTGCTCGACCCGGTGGAGGTGGGCCTGCGGGGGCTGGGCGAGGTGCCGGCGGACGCGGCGGCGGAGCTGCGCAACCTCTTCCCGCGCCAGCTTCCGTACCTCTTCGCCGACTTCTGACGCGACGGTCGGCGGGCGCCCGCACCGGGTGCGGTCCCGCGTGCCGGCGTCAGTAGGGGTTGCCGTGGCCGGCGGGACGGCCGCGCAGCAGGGCGGCGGGGCGGCCGCCGGCGGCGGACATCGCCGGGCTGGCGGTGCGGGCGCCGCCGGCCATCCCGGCGAAGAGTTCCTTGAGGGCGCTGAGCGCGTCGTGCCGCGGCTGCCAACCCAGCTCCGCCTCGGCGTGCTCGCTCGACATCAGCGGCACGTTCAACGCCAGCTCCACCCAGCCGGCGTCGATCGGTTGCAGCCGCGCCCGCCAGGTCAGCGCGGCGGCGGCGCGCAGCACCGGGGCGGCCACGGGCACCGTCCAGCCGTGGAAGTGCCGGGCCACCAGCTCCGGAGTCAGCACCGGGTCCGCCGCGAGGTTGAACGGGCCGCGCGCGTCGCCCAGGACCGCTCGGGCGTACGCGTCGGCGACGTCGTCGGTGTGCACCGCCTGCATCCGCAGCCGCCGGTTCGTCGGCACCAGCGGGATCCGGCCGAAGCGGAGCAGCCGCACCGGCGCGAACGGGCCGAGGAAGTAGCGGGTGATCTCGGTGGCCGCCACCCGCTGGAAGTTCAGGCCGGGCCGCATCCGCACCACGCGCAGCCCCGGGTGCTCCCGTTCGGCACGGTCGAGCAGCGCCTCCACGTCGGCCTTGTCCCGACTGTACGACGAACCGGGCACCCCGGTCGCCGGCCAGCGCTCGGAGACCGGGTGGTCCTTGGGGCCGGGCGCGTAGGTGCCGACCGACGAGGCGTAGACGAGGGCCGGCACGTTCGCGCGGACCACGGCGTCGACCACCGCCGCGCTGCCGCCGACGTTGGTCCGGCGCAGCACCCGCTGGTCGTGGCTGGGCTGGATCTGCCAGGCCAGGTGCACCACCGCGTCGGCCCCGGCGAAGACCTCGGCGAGCTGGTCGGCCGCGCCCGGCAGCCCGACGTCGCAGGAGTGCCACTCCACCTGGTCGTACGGCTCGCCCGCGTCCGGCCCCGGCAGTCGGCGGGCCACCCCGGCGAGATCCACTCCGCGTTCCCGGCGCAGCCGGCGCAGCAGGGCGGTGCCCGCGTTGCCGGTGGCCCCCACCACCACGATCCGCATGCCGACCCCGTACCCGGTCAGCCGCCCGCCAATCGCGGCGGCCGTCAGGGGCGGGGCGAGTGGCGGACCCAGCTGTTCTTCTCGTCCCGGCGGCGGCCTTCCGCGGCGGCCTGGCAGCGCGGGCAGATCCGGCCCACCGCGTCCGCCTCGGTGAGCACGTCCGTCGAGCGGTAGTCGAACCGCACGTGCGGGAAGCGCCGCAGCCGGGTCCGGCTGAGCGGGAGCCCGCAGACGGTCTGGTTCTGCCCGGGCAGCCAGGCGTGCACCTCGCCGGCCGGCTCCCGTACGCCGTCCGGGCCGGTCTCCTCGCCGGAGGCCGCCACGGCGGGGGTGCTGCTCATCCTCATGCGGACACGGTTCCCCCGCGCCCGCCCGCCCATGCCTGCCGCACGGGTCTCCGGCGGCGGGCGCGGGCGGCGCCCAGCCGCGCCGGGTGCCGGCGGGCGCTCAGCGCCGGGCCAGCAGGGCGGCGATCAGGCAGGCGAGGGCGGCCACCGAGGAGACCGTGCGGACCAGGTTCCAGCGCACCCAGCTCGCCTCGAACCAGGCCCGCACCTCGGCCAGGTCGCCGATCCGGTCCACCGGGCCGGCGGCCTCCAGCCGGTCGTTGAGCGGCACGTTGAGGCCCATGGTGACCCCGACGGTGACCAGGTAGCAGACCAGCGCGGCGAGGGTCCAGAACAGCACCGGGCCGCCGCGGGACAGGTGCGCGGCGGCGGCCACGGCGAGCAGCAGCACCGCGCCGAGGAACGCGGTCAGGAACCAGCCGTTGAGGATCTTCCGGTTGATCGACTGCATCGCGCCGATCAGCGTCCGGTCGTCGGTCGCGCCCAGACCCGGCATCACCGAGCAGGTGTACGCGAAGAAGAGCCCGGCCACCAGCCCGGTGGTCAGGGTCGCGCCGGCCAGGGCGGCGGTGCGGATCGGCTCAGGCATCGTGGTCCTCCCGTTGTCCGTCCCCCTCAGTCAACCGGCGAGCGATCCGTTCAGCCATGGCCGGACCGCTCGGCCCCATAAGCGAGCGTCCACCGCTCGCGGTGGCCGCGGGCCAGGGCGCGAGGGGCCGCCCGGGCCGGCCCACGGGAAGACCGGCCCGGGCGGGATCAGGGGGCGGCTCACCCTGCTTCAGGTGGTGGCCTCCCGCGCGGGCGGGCCCAGCCGGTGAAGCGCTCGGCCAGGTCGGTGCACGGCCGCTCGCCGTCCAGCCCGGCGAGCTGCCCGGCGGCCTCGGCCTGGAGCGTGCCGAGGTAGACCAGCAGCGCGGTCCGGTCGGTGCGGTACTCGCCGAGCAGCCGCAGCTTCGCCGCCGAGCAGGGCCAGGCGATCCCGCAGGCCGCGCAGCGCCAGGTGGGACGGGACGGCAGGTGGTCCCGGCGTCGGGTCACCGCGCCGGCACCGTCACGACGGTCGCCCGGTCCACCCGGACGAAGGCGTACCGCTCGCGCGGCCGGAGCGCGCCGCCCGGGGTCAGCTCGCGGCCGCGCAGCTCGACCCACTCCGCGCCCTGGAACGGGCCCCGGCTGACGATCTCGGTGACGTACATGGTGAGGACCCCGGTACCGAACCGGTAGGAGTCCTCCGGGACGCGGATGACCTCGCCCGTCACGATCGCGCCCTCCCGGCGCGGCCCGTCGCCCGTCACGTCTTCCTCCCGCCTGTCGACCTGTCGTCGGCCGGTCCGCCGGCCTGCCCGGTGCGCTGGAGGGGGCCGCCGACGGATGCTCGCCCGGGCGGCCCCCACGAGGACCACCCCCGGCCAGTGCTCCACGAACGGCCCTCGCTGGTGACACTCTGCTGTGGAGGCGACTACGCTCGGAAGGCTCCCCGGGCGTCCGGGTGGAGCTGGCCGGCCCCGCGCCCGGCGGGTGGCGTCGTGGGTAGTCGATCTTCAAACTGGGAGGGCCTGGATGGCCGACGTGCCGAGTCCGCTCGCCGCCTTCGTCGTGGCCGAGATCCGCCGCGCCCGGGGCGCGGCCGGGATGACGCAGGAGACCTTCGGGCGGG
Source organism: Micromonospora sp. URMC 106 (assembly GCF_051386395.1). NCBI lineage: Bacteria > Bacillati > Actinomycetota > Actinomycetes > Micromonosporales > Micromonosporaceae > Micromonospora > Micromonospora sp. URMC 106. The sequence continues at coordinate 34,634 of NZ_JBPQTP010000024.1, read as the reverse complement.
GCGCCGGGTTCAGCGCATCACACGTCAGCGCCGTCGAGGGCGGCACCCGCGCCCTGACGATGGACTTCATCAAGGGCGCGGACCGGGCGCTCAGGACCGGCGGGCTCTTCGAACGGCTCGTCGCCAGCGTCGGCGCGCCGTCCTGGTTCCTACCCTGGCTCGACGCCGAACGCGCTGCGCGGCAACTCCGGCTGTTCGAGCCGCTGCTGGTCCCCGGTCTGTTGCAGACCGAGAACTACGCCCGCGTGGTCATGCGCCTCAACGACCTGATGTCGGCGACGGAGGTCGACCAGCAGGTGAGCGCCCGCATGGAGCGCCAGAGAATCCTGACCGGCGAGAACCCGCCGCAACTGGTCGCGGTCATGGACGAATCGGCGCTGCGCCGGACGGGCGACGGATTCAGCGGCATCATGGCCGAGCAGGTGGCGCACCTCGTCGCGATGGCGGAACTGCCCCACGTTCACGTGCACGTGATCCCGGCCGCGACCGGCCTGCACATCGGCCTGTCCGGTCCCTTCGCCCTGGCTCGGTCGGCCGACGGCGGATGGGTCGGGCACCTGGAGAACCAGCTTGGCGGAGTGGTGGCCGACAGCAAGGATGATGTGGCTAGCCTCCTGGCGAAGTGGGAGGGCGTGCGAAACGAAGCGCTCCCGCGTCGGCAGTCCATCGACCTGATGAAGGAACTGGAGAGCCATCATGGACCTCAGTAGCGCGCGGTGGCGCAAGTCCAGCCGCAGTGGTTCGAGCGGCGGGAACTGCGTCGAGGTGGCCGACAACCTGCCCGGCGTGGTCGCCGTCCGCGACTCCAAGGACCCGGCCGGCCCGGCGCTGACCTTCACCCCCACGGCCTGGCGCGCGTTCGTCGCCCGGACCGCCGACCGGGCCTGACCGCCCTCCCGTACGCCCGGAGGAGCCCGTCCCCCGACCGGGGCGGGCGCCTGCGGTGGCCACGACCTGAACACCCCCGTTGAGCTGCTGGTATCGACGGCGGCGCGGAAGCCGTAAGTCGCTGCCGGCCGACGTCCGGTAACCTGAGCGCGCGGGCCGCTAGCTCAATGGCAGAGCTGTGGACTTTTAATCCCCAGAATTTCTGTTTGGCGTACGAGCCGTCAGGCGCCTGAGCTGCGGGAATGCACCGCTATGCAATCCACTGTGCAATTCGGGTGCTCGTAGGGTGCTCGCTTGTTATATGCAGGCTTGTCTGCCACCCGGGTGACAGGCGGGGACAGTCGACTGCTGGACTGCGTCCCACAGATTGATCAACTGGTCACTACCAGAGTGGCACCTGTTGACTGTCCTGCGCCCTGGGCTGCCGCTCGGCTCGGCGGGGAGGACCTCCTGCCGGACATGCGCCACGAAGGACGCCGCCCGAATTCGTCGTGAAAAGGCCGACGCTTACGGACTTCCCTCGCTGCAGCGACAGTTCGATCTCCCGCGCAACGAGTGTCGTGGCGGAACCACTGGTGCCGACGCAACCCAAGGCGACCAACTGAGCAAATAGGGTGCTGGTCAGGTAGTCCCTGACCGTGTGGAAGTCCAGGTACTTGGGGGCATCTGGGCGCTCGAGGTGCTTTTCGACCTGCTCGCGAGGCATGCACATCCCGGAGATCATCGAGGTGCTGTTGACGTCCAGAGTGTCGAGCTGACAGATCTTCACGAAGCTGGGCGTCGGAACCATGCGGTAATCTCCACCTGGTTCTCCCTGTCCGCACTTCTTGTCGAGGGTCCGCATCACGTCGGGTTGTTGCCGGAAGTGGTCGTCGACACGACAACGCCAGGACGAACCGTCCGGGACCATCCGCTTGTACTGAACTAGGACGAAACTGCGTCGTTGCTGGTGGTAGTAGATGAGGTCGGTACCGATGCGGGTTTCGGTCGGCCACCGGTTGACGTTCATGATTTGCAGCGTGCGCCCATTACCGTCGGTGAAAGTCCGAACGGCCAGCCGATCGCTTTCCTGGCGGGTCCAGCCAAGGAACGCATTCGCGTCGTGTTCGACCATCGGATCCTCTCGTGGCGTGATGCCAGGCCCCGCGGGAAGGAAGGAGTCGCGATTGGAGATGCTGCCGATCTCGTCCTCCGTGAGGAAACCGTCGGCCGGCAGTAGGTCGGGAGCGTCGGTGAACGCACACAGAGATGCGATGGAGTCCCGCTCCTCCGCCAGTGCCGTCTTGCGCGGCGCCGGCAGGTCGATGTCCCTGATGCCGAACAGTGATCCAATCACCGGATCAAGCTCGGGGTCCTCGGCCAACAGGACCTCGAGCACGGCCCTGCTGGCCTTGTCGGTCAGCTTGCCCTGATGCTCCAGCGGTCGTCGCTGGTCCTTCCGAAGTGCTGCCTGCAGACGGCTCATTTCCAACGGGCGCTTGAGTTGAGTCAGTTCTCGCAGCCGAAAGGCCCAGCGGATGTCGTCGGCCCTACTGTCGTCATCGATACCCGTCATGAAATGTACGGCTTGTCGATATGAAATCAGGACCACGTCGGCTCCGACCCGCGACCGGACCGGGAAGGAGACTCGGCAGTCACCCGCACCGGCGAGTCGTGCTCGCCGGTCAGCGACCTCCTGTAGATACGACATGCACGCATCGTCGGCGAAAACGATCCCCAACTGGCGGCCACCCACTACGCCTCCCTGCGATCGGCCGAGGTGCGAGTTTCCGTTGTGGCTATTTTGCGGTCGCTCCGGGCGACCACTCGTTGGCGAACGTCTCCATCTGGCGGATGACCAGGTCGACGGCGGCGCGCTCGTGGTCCGGCGGGTAGTCGTAGCGGGCCAGCAGGCGGCGGATGTGGCTACGCAGCTTGGCGCGTACCGGTTCACGGGAGAACCAGTCCACAGTGATCGACGACTGGATCGACTTGACCAGCTCTCGGGCGATCTCCGCCAGGGTGCCGACACCCATGAGCTCCGTGGCCGCGCCGTTCTGCGCGACGGCGTCGTAGAAGGCCAGCTCGGCGTGGTTGAGCGGAGGGTCGAACTGCTGGCCGCGTCGGGCGTCGACGGACACCTGTTTGGCCAGCTCGACCAGCCCTACGATCAGCTGCGCACTGGTCAGCTGCTGGCGCATGTAGCGGTTCATCAGGTCTTCAAGCTGGGCGGAGAAGCGTTCCTGACGAACCACGTTGTGCTTGGTGACCTCACGCACCTTTCGTTCGATCAGCCGGCGCAGCGCCGAGGCGGCCAGGTGCGGCGTCTCCGAGTTCTGCAGGCGCTGTAAGGCGACCCCGTTGAGCTCGGTGATGTCGAGCTTGCCGAGGCCGGCCTCCTCGTAGATGTCGGTGATGTCGGCGGCGTCGACCACCTCGGCGGCGAGCTGGGACAGGTAGCGCTCAACCTGAGCCGTGTTTGGCAGGCCCTTCGCCTCCCGGTCGGCGGCCTCCTCCTTGACGATCCAGACCCGGACGTCGCGGAAGAAGTGGATGTCGCGGCGCAGGCGCTGGATGTCCCCGGCACGGGCGACGAAGTCGCGGCTGGTGGCGCAGAGCGTGTAGAACCGTTCCAGCCGGCCCGCGGAGTCGCGGAAACGCTGGTGCAGCGGCTTCGTGCCGGGCTCGACGACGTTACCGAGGGTCCGCGGGTCGCGCAGGAAGTTGGCGGCCTTCCGCACCGCCCGCAGCCAGCGGGTCGGGTTCTTCTCGTCGTCGAGGATCGCCCGCCACTTCACCGGGGCCAACATGGCCTCGATGACGGAGATTTCGTTGTGCACCTCGCTGATCGCCCGGTCGATCTCCCTGCCGAGGGTTTGGTCTTCCTCGTCGCTGGGGGTGTACTCGGCGAGCGCCTTTCGCAGGTTCTCGGTAAGCGGGGCGTAGCCGACCAGCAGCCCGTCCTGCTTCTCCCGGAAACGACGGTTTACTCGGGCGAGCGCCTGCATGAGATTGGCGCCCTTCATCGGCCGGTCCATGTAGATGGTGTGGATCGGCGGAGCGTCGTAGCCGGTGAGCAGCATCGAGTGCACGATGAGCAGCTCCAGCTCGTCGTTCGGGTCCTTCGCGCGGGCCTGGACGGTTTTCTGCTGCGACGGGCGCAGGTGATGCGGGCGCAGCAGCTCCTCGTCGCTGGGCACCCCATGGAAGACGATCTTCATTTTGCCCTTGTCGACGGCCGGATCCGCCCAGTCGGGCCGTAGCACCTTGATGGCGTCGAAGACGCGGACGCAGATCTCTCGGGTCGCACAGACGAGCATCGCCTTGCCAGGCCCGCCGAGCTGCGGCCGCATCAGCTCGCGTCGTTTCTCCCAGTGTTCGACCAGATCCTTCGCAAGGGTCTCGACTCGATCGGGGGCACCGTAGATGGTGTTCATGGTGGCCGCGTACGCCTCGGCCTTACGCCGCTCCGCGTCGTCCAAGCTGGCGGTGAGCGTCTCCACCTGCTCGTCGATGCTGTCCGGATCGATGTCCGGCGGCAGCGACACCGGAATGATCCGCGGCTCGTGGTAGACCCGTACGGTCGCCTCGTCGTCGACGGCACGCTTGAGGTCGTACACGTCGATGTAGTTGCCGAAGACGGCCCGGGTGTTCACCTCGGCGGTGGCGATCGGGGTGCCGGTGAAGGCGATGAACGTGGCGTGCGGCAGCGCGTCCCGCAGGTGCCGGGCGTAGCCGTCCAGGCTGTCGTAGTGGCTGCGATGCGCCTCGTCGACGATCACCAGGATGTTGCGCCGTTTGGAAAGCACCGGATGCGGCCTTCCGGCCTTCCTCTCCTCTTCCGTACGCCCGAACTTCTGCAGAGTGGTGAAGATGATGCCGCCGGAGTTCCGGTTCGACAGTTCGTCCCGCAGCTCGGCGCGAGAGTCGGCTTGGATGGGTTTTTGACCGAGCAGACCCTGACTGTCCTGAAATGTATCGTAGAGCTGATCGTCGAGGTCCGTGCGGTCGGTGAGCACGACGATGGTCGGGTTCTTCAGGGCGGGGTGACGGGCGGTCAGCGCCGCCGTGCACACCATCTCCTCGGACTTGCCGGAGCCCTGGGTGTGCCAGACGACGCCCGCCTTTCCGTCGCTCTGCGATGCCCGCACGATGCACTCGACGGCCCGGATGACCGCGAAGTACTGGTGTGCCTTGGCGATCCGCTTGCTCTTCGGCGTGAAATTAACGAATCCGTCGGTGAGCTCGAGGAAGCGCCGTTGGTTAAAGAGCCCATAGAGGGCGACGATCAGCGCCTCCGGGCCGTCGTAGCCAGGGCTGGTGGTGTCGACGCGCTCGCCCTCGTCATCGATGTTCCACGGCGCGAAGTGCTCGTACGGGGTGAACGGGGTGCCGTACTTCGCGGTAATCCCGTCGGAGATCAGGCACAGCACGGCGTGCCGGAAAGCGAGCGGGAACTCCGCGAGGTACGTCTGGAGTTGAGCGTGCGCGCCGGTGAGAGTGGCGTTCTCGTCGGCGGCGTTCTTCAGCTCGATGATGGCGACCGGCAGGCCATTGAGGTAAAGCACGATGTCGAGCCGGCGCCGGAAGTCACCGTCGACGATCGTGACCTGGTTGATCGCCCGGTAGACGTTGCAGCCGGGGTCGTGCAGGTCAGCCAGACGCACGGTGGGGTTGTGCTCAGCGCCGAACGAGTCGGTGTAGACGATCGAGCGGATGCCGTGCACCAGCCGCTCATGCGCAGCCCGGTTTTCGGCGAACGCCTCCCCGGAAGCGACATCGGTGGCGGCCCGCATCGCATCGGCGACTGCCGCCGGCGGCAGATCGGGATTGAGCCGCTCGATCGCTGCCCGCAGGTCCTCGAAGAGCACCAGATCGGACCAGTCGCGCCGCTGCCCCGACCCAGGCGCAAAGTCCTTCCCGGTCCCCGGTTCCCAACTCAGCTCACCGAGCTGATCCAGCGTGAGGGCCTCCCAGTCGGCCTCGGTCATCCACTCGTTCCGGACCATCACAACCCCTCCCCGCGAACCTTGCCTACCTAAACCGCTTCTTCGACAGCCTTCTCGGCTTCCTTGACCCGCAACCGCCCCGACATCAACTCCGGCAGCACGCTGTCCCGGAGAGCGGCCAAGGTCAGGGACTCCTGCTCCGCTACTAAGGCACGTCTCCACAGGCTTCCTGCCTGCCGGTCGAGACGGTCAATGGCTTCGGAAATCGGCACGATTACCTTCTCGTCGAGGTGGCGTCGCTGAATATGCCCCATTGTGGTCGCTTTGTCTGCGGCGATGGCGCGATAATCGGCTAGTTTTGATTTCACTGCTTCGAAAGCCAGCCACTCAGGATGGTCATTACGAGGGATCACCTTGAAGATGTGCTGATTGACAATCGCCTCGGGCCTGAACCAGCGCGCGACCCCGAGAGAGCCGGACCAGGAGAACAAGACGTCCCCCGGTCGAGCGAGATGTTTCTCATCCACCTCGATGTCGTTGTAAACCGTTGACGGCCCCGGGCCGGAGTTGATTTCCGCGATGCGGATTACCATGCGGCCGTTTCCGGTGGCATCTTTCGTGAAGGCGCGGCCGTTGATGAAATCGGCCACCTGCGACAAAGGCTGGGCAACAAAGTCGTCCGGCCTCTGTTGCTGCGCGTCTTCCAGTAGCGCTGAACGAAGGGTGTCGGCCGTTGTGGCGATGCGGTCGTTGACCACAATCTTGTCATCCAATGCACCCAGAACAGCTGCGATCGCCTCCATTTCTCGCAGCGGAGGGATGATGATCGGCAGCCGCCTAACATCCTTCAGGTTGAGGGTTGCCTGCACGGTCGTGTTTAGGAACATCCTGATGTAGTGCTGGACCAGTTCGGACGAAAGGCAAATGTTGAGCCAGCACGCAGGGACAGATTTGTTGGTTCTCAGGACGGCGATAGCGCGAGCGACATTCCAGCCTGCAAGGCTTTCTGGCACAACGGCAGACTCTCCTACGGAGCCGACCAGCGAGAGGAGTACCTCCCCCCCGCTCAACCGTGTGCGGGCGTATGCGACCTCGATCTCAGGTGCGACGCGCATTGGATCGGTTGGGTCGATCTGCCCGTTCTTCAGGTCCTTCACGCGAACGATTGGCACGCCCTGCGCGGAATGATTGCCGGGCTGAACGATTCCATATGAGATTCCCTTGTCCTCGACGAGCTCACCGAGGGGTGCAATCCGCCAGTGTTGTGGAAGGCCAGCTGCGATCTTGTCGTACTCAGCCATCTACCCTCCCAAGCTGCTCACGGACGGCGGCCTCGAGGCGAGCTGACTCATCGAAGTGGACGTATAGCTCCTTCGTGAGGCGGGTGATGCGGTCGGCAAGCGGTTCTGCGTCTGGGTCTTCTTCAGCTTCAGCGGCGCCGACATACCGGCCAGGGGTGAGGACATGGTCGTGCGCGGCCACTTCGTCGAGCTTGGCGGAGTAGCAGAAGCCGGGCACGTTCTCGTACGTCTGGCCCTTGGTTTTGGCGGACTTAGTGCCGCGCCAGGCGTGGTAGGTGTCGGCGATTTTGGCGATGTCCTCGTCGGTGAGGATGCGTTCGGTGCGGTCGACCATGGTGCCGAGGGCGCGGGCGTCGATGAAGAGGATTTCGCCGCGCCGGTCGGTCAGCGTCTTCGCGCCCTGCGGTGACTTGTCCTTCGTCAAGAACCAGAGGCAGGCGGGGATAGCGGTGGTGCGGAACAGGTTCGGCGGGAGGGCGACCATGCAGGCCACCAGGTCCGCTTCTACCATCGTGCGGCGGATTTCGCCCTCGCCGGACTGCTTGGAGGACATCGAGCCGTTGGCGAGGACGACGCCCGCACTGCCGCGGTCGCCAAGCTTGAAGAGGATGTGCTGGAGCCAGGCGTAGTTGGCGTTGCTCTGCGGGGGAACGCCGTAGCGCCAACGCGGGTCATTCTGGCGGCGGGCCCAGTCGCTCATGTTGAATGGCGGGTTCGCCATGATGAAGTCGGCCCGCCGGTCCGGATGCTTGTCGTCGGCGAACGTGTCGGCCCAGCGGTCGCCAATGCCCACCGGGTCCATGCCGTGGATGGCGAGGTTCATTTTCGCCAGCCGCCAGGTGCGTTCGTTGGCTTCCTGCCCGTAGACGGCGATGTCATGGGTATGGTCGCGGCCGGCGCGGGCCTCGACGAACTTCTTGGACTGCACGAACATGCCGCCGGAGCCGCAGCACGGGTCGTAGACCCGGCCCTCATAGGGCTCCAGCACCTCGACAAGGACCCTTACCACGCTCGGCGGGGTGTAGAACTCTCCTGCCCGCTTACCCTCGGCGCGGGCGAACTTCTCGAGGAAGTACTCGTACGTCTCGCCGAGGACGTCCTTCGCCTCCCGGCCGTCGTGACCGGTAAAACGGGCATCGCTGATCAGGTCGACGAGTTCTTTCAACCGCTTCTGGTCGACGTTGTCTCGGTTGAAGATCTTCGGGAGGACGCCGGTCAACGCGGGGTTCTCTCGCATGATCGCGTCCATGGCGTCGTCGAGCAGCGCGCCGACACCACCGGGCGCGTTCTCCACCAGGTAGTCCCACCGAGCGGTTTCCGGAACCCAGAAGACGTTGGCGCTGGTGTACTCGTCGCGTTCGTCGAGGAACTGGGCGCGGCGGTTCTCCGGGATGTCGGACAGGCTGGCCTTGATTTGGGCGCGGCGTTCGGCGAACGCGTCCGAGACGTACTTGAGGAAGACCAGGCCGAGGACGAACTCCTTGTACTGTGCAGCGTCCATCGAGCCGCGCAGCTTGTCGGCGGCCTTCCACAGGATGTCCTGGATCTGCTTGGTGCTGGACACGCCGAACAACTCGGCCTGTCCATTGGCACGTTTACGTGGGGGCACTGTGTGTTCCGTTCTCTCGTTCAGGAGTTCGTACCGTACAAAGTCGTGAGGGTGCCGTCGGCGAAGCCGGTCACGATGAGTTCTCGCAACTTCGCCAAGAGGTCAGCTTGCCGCTGCAGTAGATGCTCGCGTTCCTCCAGACGGCGAAGCACCTCGTCCAGTCGGGCCGCTTGGTCGCGAGTCAGGTCGGGGATCGTGGCGTCCCGCAGTCGCGGGGCGCGTACTGCGCCAGGGCTACGTGCGGTGTTGCGGGCAGTGAACAGGAGGGCCTTCAGCACCCGGGGAGTGAGCGGGTCGCCGGGGGAGATACGCAGGCCGGAAGCCGGGAACTCGATCACCGAGAAGCCGCCGTCGTCGAGGAAGGCACCGAACCGAGGAATGCTGGTGACCACGAGGTCACCCGGTTCGGTGAGGGCGACCTGCGGGTACTCCGCGGCGACCATGAGCCGGTCCATCCAGCGCTTGGACGACTGCGCGAGAACCTCTGCCGCGCCGATGACCCGGTGGTGACCACGCGGTCCGACGTGCTCAGGTGAGAGGCGGTGCCCGGTAAGGATGCGGACCCGGCGAGCCGTTCGTAGCGCCCCGAGGGAAAGTTGCTTCGGCCTGATTCCGTCGCGCTGCGCCGCCCCGGTGTTCAGGGGACTGTGCTCCTTCGCGTACTGAAGGGCCTCTTGCTCTGCATCGGTGAGACGGCGCTCAACCTCGCCGACGAGCGCGGGGCGGTCGGCGGCCAGCCGGGCACGCAGGGTGACCGATGCCGGACCCGGCGGTCGGAGTGCGGCACCCCGGCGCAGGTCGAGGCCTTCCAGCGGGACGATTCGGCCGGTCCGCGGATCGTGGCCGTCGCTGCGGTGCCCCTCAGTGCGCCAGAGGAGGATGTCCTCGGCTGCGGACTCGATAATGGGTTGGTCAAGCGCGAAACCGCTGAGGTCGGCGAGCAGCACCCGACCCTTGGCGGTGGAGATCGGGTCCCGGGTCAGCAGCCACAGCGCGATGGGATGGCCTGGCCTGGCCGGATAGGCACCGCCGGGAAGCTGCACGATTGCCTCAACGATGCCGCTGCCCAGCAGCGCCGCTCGGCGCATCACTGCTGATCCGTCCCGCAACTCGTCGACGAGGCTGCTGGCAGGACCGACGACGATGGCCGTGCGGCCCGGACCGAGTAGATCGGCGATTGCCTCGACCCGATTGAGGTCAGCGAGGGCGTCGCGGCTCTCAGCTGGCTGGTAGGGGAGCCGGGTGACGATGAGGTCTGGGTCGGCGAACTCCTCGTTCAGCTCGTCGGCCCGCACATCGAACTGAAACTCGGCCAGCTCGGCGAGGAGCAGCTGCCGGCGAACCAGGCGGGCGAGCTCCTCGTCGGCGACGGAAGCGTTGACTCGTAGGTTGTCGCGGTCCTGGTCGCTTATCAGTGCTGTCAGCAGGTCGCCGGTGCCCGCATTGCCATCGGCGATGGTGACGGTGCGGCGGGCCCGCAGCCGGGTCGGCAGGTCGGCGACCCGACGGATCAGGGCGACCGTCTCCGGGGTGAGTGCATCCGCCGTCAGTTCGGGCCAGCCGAGGCGGTTGGCGGAGCTGAGCAGGAACTGGAAGCTGTGCCAGGGGCCGAAGGCTCCCTCGATCAGTTGCTCGACCAGTTGGGCCAGCCCGGCCGGTTCAGGCGCGTCGGCCAGCTCGTGCAGCAGAAACTCGTCTTCGGGATCGAGGCGGCGGGCCAGCGGCAGAGGATCGGCTGGCAGCGCCCGGCCGGCGAGGTGGCGGAGGCAGAGCGCGGCGCCGAGGACGACGATCGTGCGTCGGCCGCCGTGCCGCCGGGCGTACGCCGTGAGCGTGTGCATGGACCGCTCGGCGCGCAGGGTGTCCGGGTCGGCGTGGCCTAGCCCGGTCCGGAGTAGCCAAGCCACGACCGCGTCTGCGGGGAAGAGGGGCTGGCCGTGGTTGCCCGACACGGGCGCAGGGAAGTCGGGGTGCCGCCGGCGCCAAGTCGTGACCGCTGGCTTGCTGACTCGCGCGAGCAGTGCGATCTCGCGCTGCGACATCAACTCCGTCTTCATGGCTCACCTCCCCGCTTCGGCCGTCACGGTACGAGTCCTGGACTCTCGAAGACGATCGTAGATCTGTTATCCCGGGATAACAGTGTGTAGGGCAGTGTAGGCGACCAATTTGCGGTTCCCTCGATGCGCCAACGACATCAGGGGGTCTGATGAACGACACGCTCACGCTCTACCAGGAACTCTCCGACCGCCTTCAGCGGTCCCGGGTGCCACGTGCGGTCAGCGAGCTGGTTCTTGCCGCCTTCCGCGGCGAGCAGGTTCTCGATGCCGTGCTGCGGGGTGAGGCCCTTCCGCCGTCGCCCGAGCCGGGTGAGGCGGGCGGTGCCATGCCGCAGGCATTCCTGGAAGAGGTCCGGGTTGCCGGCTTCCGCGGGATCGGCCAGCGGGTCACGGTCGGGCGGCTGCCCAAGACCGGGCTGACCGTGTTCGTGGGCCGCAACGGCTCCGGGAAGTCCAGCATCGCCGAGGCCGTCGAGTACGCGCTGACCGAGGATTCCCTGCGCTGGGCGCAGCGCCCGCCGGCCTTCCGCGAGGGCTGGCGGAACCTGCACCACGACGGCGCATCGGAGATCCGCCTCAGCCTTCGGCTCGACTCCGGCCAGCAGGTGACGACCCACCGGACCTGGCCGGCCGAGGCCACCGATCTGACTTCCGCGACGGTCACCACGACCACCGGCGGCGCCGCGATGCCGCCCGGTCAGGTGCCGCAGTGGATCGGTCAGGCGGCCAGGTACCGGCCGTTCCTGTCCGCCCGCGACCTCGAACGGGTCATCACCGCGAAGCCGGCCGAACTGTACGACGCGATTGCGCCGATCCTCGGCCTGGGCCCGCTACGCGACACCGACGCCCGGCTGCAGCAGCGGCGCAAGGTCTACGACGACCGGGCCAAGGCGCTCAAGGCGGCCTTCACCGAGCTGCGCGAACAGCTCGGCCAGATCGACGACGACCGTGCCCGTGACGCCCTGAGTGCCCTCGGCACGCAGGCCGGCCGGGCGAACCTGACCAGGCTGACCGACCTCGCCCGCAACGACACCGCCGCGTCGGAGGAGCCCGCAGCGGCAGCCGCGCGGCGGCTCGCCGAGCAGGATCTGCCCGACCTCGGTCAGGCACTGATTGCCCTGAACGAGTCCGAGGCGGCGGTGCGGGAGGCGACCGCCACCGACAGTGGCGCCGCCGACCGGAGCGCTCAGCTGCTGCGGGCCGCGCTCGACGTGCACCACGACCGTGGAGACGGCCCTTGCCCTGTGTGCCGCGCCGGCACCCTCGACCACGATTGGCGTACGCAGGCTGAGGAAGAACTCGCCCAGCTGGCCGCAGCCGCCGCGGCGGCACGCGCAGCCCAGCAGGCGTACGCGAACGCCCGCCGCGCGGTCGACGGCCTGATCGGCGACATACGCCGGCTCCTGGAACCAGCCGCCACCGCGCTAGCACCCCACACTCCCATGCAGAGCACGGCGATGCGCGATGCCCTCGCCGTGGTCGGCCACGATCTGGTCGCCTGGGACGGTGTCGTTGCGGCGCACGCTGCCCTCACGGCGGCGGCAGCCGGCTGGCTCGCCCAGCGTCACGACGCCTGGCGCGAGCCCGGCGCCGCGATCCGCCGGTGGGTCGACGCCGCGACCCTGATTCGCGCCGAAGCACCGGCCCTCGCCCTGCTCACCAAGGCCCGTACGGCGCTCGACAACGCCAACAAGGCGATGCGCGCCGAGCGGCTGGGCAGCTTCGCCGCGCAGTCGGACCGGATCTGGCGCAAGCTGCGGCAGGAGAGCAACGTCGAGATGCACCACCTGCGAATGGAAGGAGCGAACAACACCCGCCGAGTCCTGTTCCCCGTCGACGCCGACGGCGTCGAGACCAATGCCCTCGCGGTGATGAGCCAGGGCGAGCTGCACGCCCTCGGCCTGGCGGTCTTCCTGCCCCGCGCGTGCGCCGAGACCAGCCCGTACCGGTTCGTGATCATCGATGACCCGGTGCAGAGCATGGACCCCACCAAGATCGACGGCCTGGCCGAGGTGTTACGTGAGATCGCCCTGACCCGACAGGTCATCGTGTTCACCCACGACGACCGGCTGCCGGAAGCGATCCGCCGGCTCGACATTGAGGCCGACGTCCGGGAGGTCACCCGTCGGGAAGGCTCGATCGTCGAGGTGCGCAAGATCTGCGACCCGGCGGACCGCTACCTCGACGATGCGCGGGCCCTGGTCGCCGCAGAAATCTCGGACGAGGCGAAGTACCTGATGGTCGCTGGGTTCTGCAGATCCGCGATCGAGTCAGTGAGCATGGATCGCTACCGGGCCGCCCAGCATCAGCTCGGCACGCCCTACCAGCAGATCCTGGAAGGACTCAGCCGGGTACACACCGTCAAGGACCGGCTCAGTCTTGGGCTCTTCGGCCGTGTCGTACCCCGTCCGGAGCTTTTCGCGCGTCTCGACCGTGACTACGGCGTGCAGGCCACCCGGACGGTCCAAGCGGTGGCGCAGGCGGTCCACGGCCACCGGAGCATGCCGGTCCGGACGATGGTCACCAACACCGCTACGCTCGTAGGGCGGTTGCGATGACCACGTCCCTGTACCTCGCCACCGCCGACCTGATGCTCAGCAGCGTCATCCGAGGCGCCCGCGGAGCCTGGCCTCGGGCATGCGCCTGGCTGCTGCGCCACGAACTCGAGGCAGCAATGGACCGGTACTGGGCCCGGGTCTGCCCGGAGATCGGACAGACCCGGGTGCAGCGACCGAAGCTGCTGCTACTCGCACACTACGCCGGCCCTGACCTCGGGCGCCGGGCCAGCTACCTGTGGTGGGCGCTGTCCCGCGCCGGCCATCACCACCACTACGAACTCGGCGTTACCGCAGCCGAGCTGACCCGGCTCCGTGCCGAACTCCTCGACATCGTCGCGCTCCTTGACCACTCGGAGGCCCCCCATGCTGAAGCGGGATCACGCCCTGCTGATCCTCGGCGTTGAGGCGCTGGCCATCGTCGGCGTCGTCTACTACCTCGTCACGCTCGACCTCATCAGCCTTGCCTGGTCGGCGTCGATTGCAATCGCCATCCCGGCCTGGCTGCTCGCCGTGAAGGCGCCGACGACGTGCGGCGTGACCACCCAGAGCGGCGGCCAGTGCGGACGGAAGGTCAACGGGGTGATCTTCGGCTGCGGCCGGTCGAACCACACCTGGGCCAAGTTCTTCGCCCGCTTCGGCTGGCGTCGTCAGCCTGACCCGAGTATTCGGCGGAGCCAGCCCACCGAGGCTGCAGAGGGCACCGAGGTGGTGACGGTGAAGATCGCCGAGGACTGGAAGAGCACCGTGGCGTTCTGGCTCGCCCTCACCGCGACGACGTGCGCCCTGGTCAGTGCCACCGTCGATGCCACCAACTTTCTTCGCGCACAGGAGCCGCCGAAGCCGCCGGCCGCCGTCTCCCGCTGACCCTGACTTCCCCCATTGATGCATCGAAGACCAAGTTCCGGCGAGGATCGCCTGCTACGGCCTCTCCCGCGCCACGCAGCACCTGTTCGAGTTGGCCTCCAGCTGCGCCCAAGCCGCGCCCCGGCACTGCAACATCTCGGCCTGCTCGGTGAGCCGACAAGGCACGGCGGTACTCCAGGCACGGAGGTAGAGGTTACTGAGTGGGGTCGTTCCGATGACGTCGGTGTCGGAAATCCGATGCATAGATGAACGTGTCTTGCGCCCTATCCTGGAGGGCTTTGCCTCGGGCCGACGGCCCGGCGGATCAGCACTGGTGTACGTCGACTGACTTGGAGACGAGATGCTGTTGACCCAACCGGATGTGCTCCACCTCGTCCAGCAGGCCGCCGGCCGGTGGGCAGACCAATTGATCGACTTCGGCCCGCGCAACACGCTGCTTTACTTCAAGGAGCGACAGACCACCACCCTCGATCTCGCCGATGCGGCTGCCGGCGCGGTCACCGATCTGCTCCGGGGGAAGAAGGTTCGCCTGCGGACGCTGTTTCCGGACCAGGACCGGCACAACACCGCCTGCAACATTGCTCGCAGCCTCCGCCGGAAGCTGGTCGAGCTGGAGGAGGAGCAGGGCATCCAGGCCGGTTGGGTGACCCGTGGTCTGCTCTGCATGGTCGGTCCGTACACCCGCGGGTCCGTGCCGATGCAGCCGCTGCGGGCGCCGCTGATCCTGCAGCAGTTGGCGTTGGACAGCAGGACGGCGACCGAGAACGACTTCACGCTAGAGCTGTCGGAGTCACCTGAGATCAACCCCGTTCTTCTGTACGCGCTGGAGCGGCAGTACGGCGTGGAGACGGATATCAGCGCCCTCGGCGAGAAGCTGAGCGCGATGTTGTCCGAGATCGCTGACCCGGACCAGCAGCTGAGCAGCGCCTACGAGCTGATCGCTGAGGCAGTCGCTCCCAGCGGCCTGTCCCTCCGGCTCGAGCCCGCGGTGGTTGCCGGCGTCTTCAGCTTCGATAAGCTGCCCATGGTCGAGGACCTGCGCAACTCGGCCGAGCTGCTCGCATCACATCCGGTGATAGGCGCAATGGCGGGCGACCGCGACGCTCGGCAACAGCTGCGCACTGAGCAAGCTCAGGGGTCCAGCTCCAGTGCCGATCGGATTGATCCGGCCAAGGAGTTTCTGGTCCACGACGCGGACTCGTCTCAGCAGTCGGCGATCGACGCGGTGCTGTCCGGCCGGCATGTGGTCATCGAGGGTCCACCCGGCACGGGTAAGAGCCAGACGATCGCGAACATCATTGCGTACATGGCCGCGATGGGCCGCAGCGTGCTGTTCGTCTCCGAGAAGCGGGCTGCCATCGAAGCGGTGATGAACCGCCTTGGCGACGTCGGGCTCGACAACCTGGTGTTCGACCTGCACGACCGCAAGATCAGCAAGCGGCAGGTCGCCCAGCGTATTGCCAACGTCCTCACTCAGGCCGGCGCCGAACCACCCGTCGACACCGACGAATTACATCGCCGCCTGCACAGCCGCCGGGCCGCGGCGAAACGGCACCCGGCCGAGCTACACGAGGCACGGCAACCCTGGGGCGTGAGCGCTTTTCAGGTCATCGAGCAGCTACTCGCGCTTCCGACGTGCGACGTCAGCGGCTACAACCTGCGCGCATCCGAGCTGCGGAACCTCGACCGGGCGAGGCTTGAGTCCGCGCGGGAGGACCTTCGGACGTTCGTGGATCGTGGTGGCCTGAGGATCTGGCGCGGAGAGTCGCCGTGGGCGAAGGCCGCCATCCGCACCCCAGACGATGTCGGAAAGGTGCTGGTGCATCTCGACGGACTCGCGGCCGGTGCCCTGCAGGGCGCACAGCGCCAGATCCGGGACTTGGTCGACCGGGCGGGCTTGGACGTGCCGGACGACCTCGCTGCCTGGACGGATCTGTTCGACCTGATCAGCGAGGTCGACCGCACCATCGCCAGCTACGGCGAGCAGGTCTTCGGCCCGGATCTGGATGACTTCGTCTACGCGACAGCGCCAGGGCGATCCCGGCCGCGCCGGCCGGAGCCGCTCGGGATCTTCCGTCGGTTCCAACTGCGCCGCGAGCTGCGGCGGACCTGTCCGGCCGCTCCCCGGAAGCGATCCGAGATGTACCAGGGCCTGGTCGCCGCGGTGGACCAGCGTGAGCGGTGGCGGAAGCTCAGCCGTCAGGACAGCGCACCCACTGCTCTGGCGGGCGCCGACCTGTGCATGTCGTCCTTCACGCAGGTGCGTAACCACCTCGCCGCGGTGGCGACATGTGCCCGGATCGACGGCCTCGAGCGCGGACCGACCACCACCGCCGCCAACACCCTCGCCGAGTTGAACGCCGACCGCGAGACGTTGTTCCTGATGCCCGACCTGAACAAACAGCAGCAACTCTTCCGCTCGTTGGGACTGAGCCACATGCTCGATGACCTGGCCAACCGACAGGTCTCGAGCGACGAGGCAGCCGACACCTTGTTGCGATCCTGGTTGCAGGTGGTCCTCGACGAGATGCGCATGCGGGTCCCGTACCTCGGTCAGTTCGTCGGGCAGCAGCATGCCGCAGTAGTCCAGGACTTCCGCGCCGCGGACAGCCGGCACATCGAGATGGCCGCTCGGCACGTGCGCCGCAACGTGGCAGTGAACCTGCGGAAGGTCCGAGACGCCCATCCCGACCAGAACGGCCTCGTCCGGCGGGAGGCGGCCAAGAAGAGCCGGCACCTATCTCTTCGGAAGCTGCTCAGCAGCGCACCGGAGGTGCTCCTCGCCGCGTTCCCGTGCTGGGCCATGTCACCCCTCGTGGTCAGCCGCATCCTGCCGCCCGAGCGGTCGTTCGACGTGGTGATCTTTGACGAGGCGAGCCAGATCGAGCCGCACGACGCCGTCGCCTCGATCATGCGTGGCACCCAACTCGTCGTGGCCGGCGACCCGAAACAGCTCCCACCCACGCCGTTCTTCCGGCGCCTCGTTCAGCAGAGCCCCGCCGGCGAGGACGATGATCTCGGCGACGAGAGCCTCGATGACTACGAGTCCGTTCTTGACGTCCTCGGTGGCCTGATCTCGGACCGGTACCGCTTGACCTGGCACTACCGCAGCCGAGACGAGCGCCTGATCGCGTTCTCGAACGTCGAGATCTACAACCGGTCCCTCGTCACGTTCCCTGGCGTGCAGGTCGACAGTCCGCTGCGCTTGGAGACGGTGGACGGCCGTGTCGCCCCCGGTCAGAGCGGCTCATCAACGGAGGAGGTCAACCGGGCGGTTGAGCTGATTCTCGAGCATGCTGAGCAGCGACCGCACGAGAGCCTCGGCGTCATCACCATGGGCCAGAAGCACGCCCTGCGGATCGAGGCGACCCTGCGCAGCCGACGCCGCGAGCATCAGCACCTCGACGACTACTTCTCCCAGGACCAGGCCGCGAGCCAGCGGTTCTTCATCAAGAGCCTGGAAAACGTCCAGGGCGACGAGCGGGACGCCATCATCCTGAGCATCGGCTACGCCAAGACCAGAGACGGTCGACTTCCGCTGCGCTTCGGACCGCTCAACCAGGAGGGCGGTGAGCGGCGCCTCAACGTCGCGGTCACCCGAGCGCGGAGCCGGATGACCGTGGTGAGCGCCTTCTCCCACCACGACATGGACCCGAACCAGACCGCAGCGACACGGAACCGCGGACCCGAACTGCTCCGTCGCTACCTGGAGTTCGTCGACCTCGGCGGCGACCTCGGCGCGCGGCAGCACACCGGGGTCGAGCTCAACGGCCTCGAACGCAGCGTCCTGAAGGCTCTCCAGCAGCAGGGCATCAACGCCGTGCCCCAGTGGGGCGTCTCCGGCTACCGCATCGACCTGGCCCTCGCCCACCCAGACCAGCCCGGCCGCATGGTCCTCGCTGTGGAGACCGACGGTCACTCGTACCACCAGGCGCACAGCGCCCGGGACCGGGACCGGCTGCGCCAGCAGCACCTCGAGCGACTGGGGTGGGAGTTCCACCGGATCTGGTCGACCGACTGGTACGTGGATCCGGCGGGCCAGACAGCCCGGCTCGTGGCCCGCTGGAAGCAGGCGGTCGACCGCGCCGATCATGCCGCGAGGAGCTACCCCGTACCGGCGGCACGGCGGCCCGTTCAGCCACCGTCCCCGCCAGCGTCCCGCCGTGGCCCGCGGCCCGACGTGCCGATCGGTCTGCGGATCACCGACTACACCCGGGAACAGCTGGTACAGATCTGCACCTGGTTGGTGAGCGACCAGCTCCAGCGTGATCGAGATGAGCGTCTCCAGGAGGCCATGAACGAGCTCGGCTTCCGTAAGCGGGGCTCAATCATTCTTCAGCGCCTGACCGAAGCACTCGACATCGCGCAGCAGCGCGCCGACCGAGAGGTGTCCTGATGGTTGCTCTCGACCTGCTCACTCTGGAACGTGTCGCTCGCCTGATCTGCGACGTCGATGGTCCCTACGAGCGGACCGGTACGCAGGTCGAGCGGTTCCTGCACCGGGTACGTTGGCCCGGCGATCCGCAGTACGACGGCTCTCCGCGGATCCCCTGGCTGACAGAAGTACTCAGTTCCCATGGCGACGATGCCGCCGCACTCGACCGGCTGCTCTGTCGCATCGGTGATCCGCTGGAGTACGACGGCGGCGTCGAGGCCGCCGAGCCGATCGCACAGGAGCTGAACCGAATCCTGGCTCCCGAGCAGCTCACTATCACCTACGTCGGCGGGCGCCCCGTGCTCGGTCAGCTCAGCCAGAACGGTGACGTCCCCCTGTACGGGCCGCCGCCGGACCTCCACGAGCGGGTGCGACGACTATCCGGGGACAGTAAGGCGGTCGAAATCCTCATGGCGCGCGCCGACGAGGCGTCGATCTGTCAGAACAACGGGGCCTATGCGCTGGCGATTATCGGCATCGGTAGCTTCGTAGAGGGGCTGCTGCACGTCGTGGTAACTGATCGCGACGAAACGGTGCGAAGGAGTGGACTGGTCGGCCGGAACGGCCGACGGGTTCCGGCCGAACGCGCGGGCCTTCATCTCCTACTCGAGTACGCGCATCGGCAGAAGTGGATCCAGACCGACGCTAAGGACTTCATGGAGAAGGTCCGGGACTACCGCAATTTTGTCCACCCCCGGCACCAGATCGAGTACGGGCTCGTGCCCGACCTGGACACCGTCCGGATGTGTTGGGCCCCTGTGCATGCCCTCCTCAATGACCTGGAATCCGCACCCTGATCCCGGGTCCTTCACCCCCTCTGACCAGCAGCAAGCGATTTGACTCACTCCTTGTCCAGATGGTGGCCACGGCCCCCGCCGCTACTCCCACATCTAGCTGCGGATGCAGCGTGGGAGTAGCGGGCGGAGGCAGTCGCCACATCGAGCGAGTACGGCAACGCGTTCGGCTGAGCCCCTCGCCGGGAACCCCTCGGGACGGCACAAATGCTCGGATTCAGGTCGGTCTTCACGACCCGTGACAAAAGAAACTATCTGCTACCGCTGGTGCGGGAACAACTGGACCGGTGGATCGCGGACCCCAAGGGCTGGGATGCGTCTGCGCTTCGGGAGAACCGGTGGACGACCATCGGCGACAGTGTCCGGGCCCTGCTGCTGCAGCACGAAGGGCAGGACGGGTCGGCGTCGATTCGCGTGCGGATTGTCGAGACGAAGCCGGACGGTCGGTGGATCACCCAGCTGACCGCACATATGCCCAACGCGAAGGAGCGTGCGGCATGGGCCTGGATCGACATCGAGTCTCCTGACTCCGACAGCGAGGACTCGCGCAGCCGCCCCCGCCGAGCCGGCACCCCGCGCTTTGTCGCACCGATTCTCGATGTTATCGATGCCTGGGATGGTGCCGCTCGTTTGACGACGCGGCCGATGATCATCCGCGGTGACGAGGTTGACGAGGTGTACCAAGCGTTGCTCGACACGGAACGGCGGGGCGTCGTCTTCGTCGCTGGCGGCGACGATTCGTTGCCGCTGGGCCCGTGGGTGGACCTGATTGCAAAGTTGACCCGGTTCACCAAGGGGATGGCCTCGTGCTACGTGCTCGACGGTGAGGCCACGCGGCTGCTGAACGACCGGGTCGGCCATACCCACGCTGTCTTGCCTGGTCGGCTACGTTCCTATCGCTCGCAAGTCCAGCCCGACTCGGCCGTCGACGGGCTGCGGCACAGAGTGCTGGGCACCGAGCGGATCCTCGACGACGGCGAGCATGACCGGCTCGCCCGGGTCCTTGCCTCCAACGCTCAACTCCAGGCTCTCGAACAGCCCTTGCAAGCATCGGTGGCGCGGGTGCACCGGATGCTGGAACGCATCGCCGACGACATGCTGGTGAATCGCCTCAGCGATGCCGGTCTCAAACCGGCATCGCTGGTTCCGTCGCAGCCCCGAGCGACGGCCCTTGAGACCCGGAGGAGTGAACCTCGCCAGGACAACATCGGTGCGCAGCAGAGCATGCTGCTCGACTACCTGAAGATGAAGGTAGGCCTCGACGATCTAACCGTTGACGGGGTCGACGAGATCGCGCACTGGGTCGAAACCGGCAGAGCATCCCAGGAGGCTCAGGAGGATATCGCGTCTCGACTGGCACAACTTCAGACCGAACTCGATGAGATGCAGACGGCATACCGAGACGTCATCCGGCAATTGGAGGACGAGCAACTCGAAAACCGGGAAGCAGTTGATCTCCTCACTCGGTCGGAGGAGACCGTACGGACGCTACGTCACCGGCTGGCCTCAACGGGCCAGGCAGATGTGGCCTGGACGACTCAGCCATCGGAGGAGGACGTCTCCCGACCGGACAGCTTCGGCGAGTTGCTCCGATGGCTGCCGAAGCTCGTGCACGTCGAGTTCACCGGCGACCCTGACCATGCCGCGGACCTCGACAGCAAAGACACCCTCGGTTCCTGGGCCTCCAAGGCGTGGGATGCGTTGCTGGTGCTTCAGGACTATGCGACTGCCAAAGCAGACGGACGCTGGGATCGTGACGTGCACGGCTTCCTTGAGCACACCCCGGACGGCTGCCACGAGTGGCCAACCCGACGCCACGCCCGCGACGAGAGCGAGGAAGTGCGCACTAACCCGGCCTTCTGGAGGAGGCGCGTTCTGCCCGTGCCAACCACCGTCGATCCGACTGGTAAGACATTCATGGGAGCCCACTTCAAGATCGCTCAGTTCGCGATGATCAGTCCTCGGATGCACTACTACGACGACACGGCGCAGAGCGGCCGCATCTATGTCGGTTACATCGGCCGGCACCTGCCGACCGGGCAGACCAACTGACGGCAGTGGCGGCGGCCCGGTTTCGATCAGAGGTAGCACTATCGGGCGACCGACCGCCGGATCAGCTCGTCGGTGTCCTCGTCAGCTGCCGCCGCCCACTTCTCGCCGTCACCGAACGGCTGGTAGGCCAACTTCGCCGGCCGGCCCCGGTGCCCCTGGGTAACACCGTCGACGACGGAGATCTGCCACTCGCCCCGGGCCTTACCGGGCCGGGCCGTCATCCATGGGCCGATCGGGATCCACGTGTCAGTGCCGGGCCGGTACAGGCCGACTGAGTTTTCCACGAGAGACGTGCTGCTGATCAATTCGGCACTGGGCAGCACCGGACCGGTGCCGGTCACCCGGAACGAGGAAACCGCGTACCGTTTTCCATCAAATCGAAGGGACTGGGCGATCATCACGGTGCGGTCCACGATGTGACGCAGAGCTGTGGCGAACTGCTCCAACAGCGGGTCGACCTCGCCCAGCATGCGGGCCACCTCGTCGTTGGGGCGCTCCGAGCGGTGACTGACCACGTTGCGACCGGTCTTTACGACGGCGAGCGCGTCCAAGTCGAGACTACGGATGACCTGCCCCGCATACGAGTCCTGCGCCAACCGCGAGCCGAGCGCCCTCAGCAGCTCAACCCACTTGCCTAGCATCATGTGGGGCGCCAGCACCGGCCGGGGCACCCGCGCGCCCGGGTGGCCGTCCAGGAGTTCGCCGAGCCCGACCGCGCCGACGAACCGGAGGGCGTCCTCCAACGCCGCATGGCCGGCCCGCACCCGCAGGTTGGCCACCGTCTCCGACTCGTAACGCTGCAGGCCGAGCGCCACCGGCAGTGGCAGATGCTGCAGATCGCTACGGCTTTGCCGGCGTAGATCGGCCAAGGCCTCCTCGACAACGGTGGCGAGTTTCTCGGCCGCATCCGCCTTGGTCACATACCTGAAGGCGCCCGCGTTGAGGGCCTCGATCGCCTGGTCGAAGCTCCCCTCGCCGGAGAGCACCACCACCGGCACCCGGTGGCCCTCCTCCCGCATGCGCCTCAGCAGCCACAACCCGCCCCAGGGTTCGGGTGGCATCTGCAGATCGGTGACCACGACGTCGTAGTGCCCGGTGCCGAGCCTGGTAAGGGCGTTCTCGCCGTCGTAGGCGATCTCGACTCGGGCGGCGATCGGCTCGAGGTGCCCGGCCATCGTCCGGGCGACGTTCTCCTGGTCATCCACGAGCAACACCCTGACCATGCGGCGGGGACCCACCACCGCCCGCGGCATCGGAACTGGTCCCCGGTCGGACGCGTCGGGACCCGTCACCTCCTCGCGTGGCAGGTCGATGATCCAGCGTTGGCCGTCTGCCGCGGGGTCGTCGGAGATCATGGCGCCCAGTCGGCGCAGGTCCATGCGGACCAGCCACAACCCCATGCCCGAGCCGTGCTCCTTGGTGGTGGTCACCGTCTCGTCCCGCCAGAACATCTCGCGGATCTCGTCGGGCAGCCCCGGGCCGTCGTCGTGCACGACGACGAATACGTGACCCGGCTCGGTGTACCAGTCGACGATGATCCGGCCGCCATCCGGCATCGCCTCGACGGCGTTCTTGACGAGGTTGTCCAGAACCCCTCGCAGCAGCGACGGCGAGAGGGCGATCTCACACTGGCCGGACTCCGCGGGCGCGATCAGGCGTATGTTCGCCCTGTCCCTGAGCTCCAGGACCTTGGCGGCGCAGTACTCATCGAGCCAGCGACCGAACTCCACCGTCTCCTCGTCGGCAGCCGCCAACGCTCGGTTGGTGCGGTCCAGGTGATCGGCCAGATGGACGGCCGCCTCGTGGTGCCGGGCGACATCGGCGAGCCGGTGGAAGCGGGTCACCCGGTCTCCGGCCAGCGCCGCCTTCTGCGCGACGTCCTCCATGCCGATCAACTCGTTCTTGAGCCGGTGCAGGACGTTCGCCAAGATCTCGACGCCGTCTTGGTCCTGGGAGCCGTGAACCGCGAGCTTGCCGGCCGCCGTGAAGGACCGGTCGGCAGTGTCGGGGGCGTAGGTGGCGCTTAGCGTCTGCGTGTCCGGTCTGGCGAAGACCCCGAGGCCCGGCGCCATCTCGGCGAGCAGGTCGATCAGAGTGCGGACCCGGTCGGCCGCGTCCGGGGCCGTGGTGGCGCTTTCCACCCGGACCCCGTGGGAAAGCCGCCGGATCCGGACCGTACCGGCGGACCTGTCAGGGAACTCTCGGAGCAGTTCACCGATGGCGGCTGCGTCGACCGCGGAGAGGAGTGACGCAGATTCAGGGCCCCACACCGGCCAGGAGCCGGCAAGCTCGTCCACCGTCTTCCGCTCCCGGGCGGCGCCAGCCCGTAGCGCGCTGGCCACCGCCAGGAGGCGGTCCCACTGGGGTGCCTTCCGAACCACGACGTTGCCTTCCGGGTCGAGGTTTCGCACCCAGGCCGCCAGGTCCCGCAACGCCTGCTCCAGCTTCGGCCGCGGCCGTGCCTTCACAGCGTTGCCGTAGGCGGTCACCAGATGGTCGAAGGCCTCGTCGTCCAGGGGGCCGGTCAGCGAGTCAACCTCCTCCGCCCAGGTGAGGAAGTCGGTGAGGTCGCCGTCCGAGGCGGCCAGCAGTCCCAGCCCCAGAACCCCGTCCTCTATGCAGCGCCGGAGATCACGGCCGCGCAGCACCGGCAGGCGTCGGGCCAGGCATAGCAGGAGCAGCATGCTCTCCTCCCGTTCCCCGTCTGTCCCGACGGTGGCCGGAAGATCCGGTCCAAGGGTGAAGAGTCGGTACAAGCGCTGTGCGGCCAGCCGGGTGGTCTCTTTCTTCCCCGGCGTCGGAGGGCCGGTCCGAACGAGTTCGAGCTCGCCGATACGGACGGTGAGGGTCGCGCTGAACCGGGAATCGTGCGCCGGGCCGGCGGACGTATAGGTGGAGGAGGTCTCGCCGCCGAAGGTGGCACAGAGGCGCTGCAGCCGACTCAGCTCGTCGAGTCCCTGAGCAAGAGTCTCCCAGAGTATCCAACCTCGCAGCGTCTCCGGCAGGCCCGCTTCCCCGAAGCGCCAGGCGACCGAGACGATCGCCTGAAAGACCTCAGCCTTCATCCGGGGCTTGCACTCCGCCTCACCATGACCGCGGAGCACCGCCGATTCCGGCACGAGCCGGTCAAACATGTCGACGTAACAGCGCTCCGGCAGCGAATGGATCGCGCCGTCCTCAGGCCCGGGCTTGAGCGTGCGGCGTAGCAGGTCGCGGGTGAACTCCGCAGCCGACACCGCCCTAATGACGTAGGACCCGTGGTTTGCCAAAAGCTCGTAGTCGTTCTGCCGGGCCTGACGGACCAACGACTGGTTCTCGTAGGCCCATGACCTATGGGTGAGTGCTTGCTGCAGGAAGGCCCGGCGTTCCCGAGTGATCCGGAGCCTGGTGGCCAGTTCTGCGACCGTGCGTTCCCAAAGACCCCGCCCCGGTGGGTAGTGAGGGGGCTCCTCGGTGAGCCGCGAGACCGAGCGCCCGCCGAGGCGCGCGATGACGTCGCCGTAGAGGCCCGTGTTGCGCAGGTAGTCCTGGACCGCCAGATCCTTCGCGCTGGTTTTTCTCGAGGACTCACCGCGCCCCCGCCGGCCTCGGCCGTCGACGAATTCAAAAATGAAGCTTCGATGATGATCCGGGCCCTCCTGATAGTCCTGAACCGTGAGCTGCTCAACCGGCACGGAGCGGGTCAGCTCACCCCACCAGTTGACGCCGTCCATGAGCACCTGCGGGAGTTCCTGCTCGTAGACGTCCGCCACCAGCCGCTTGACAGTGGTGTAGCCGTCAAGGAGCACCACCACACCGAGAACCTGGTGCATGACGTCCTCGGCCAGACGCGACGTGCTCCGCCGGTTCGGCTCCTCGCCTTTGCCCAGGTTCATCGACTCGACGACGGTCAGATTGCCAGCGACCCGCTGGGCGACCCGCCCGGGCATGTGGGCGATGACCTGGTTCTGCCTGCTGACCTTGGCTGGACGAGTGTGCTCCACGACGAGGTCGGCTACCGCGAGCGCCAGATGGGCGGCGCCCACCTTGCCCAGTGCCGCCAGCGCGGAAACCGAGATCGGCGACCGGCTGAACTCGTACAGGAAAGTGGAGTGACAGGCCGCTAGCCGCAACCAGCGCTCCCGCAGCGGGTCGTCGCCGACTCGCCAGCCTCGCTTGGCGAGTTCGGCGACAAGCGAGTCACTGAGCGGCACATCATCCGATGCCAGGGCCGGATCGGGAAGGGAGGCGAGGGCGGGTCGGGACATACCGGCGGTGTCCTCCAGGTAGCGCAAAGGTCGGGCAACTCTAACCCTGGGACCTTGCACAAGGGACGGTCAACAGTGGTTTCCGGCCCGTCGTGCCCGCCAGCAAGCCAGTCCGCCCTATACCAGCGCACCCGCTCGACATCGACGCTGCCCATGACCCGGGCACGTTGTAACGTCGTCCCGGTCGAGGTCACCGAAACGAACACGGGCCTCGGTCACGAAGGCAGCGCCGTCGTGGAGCACGTCAGCCAGGTCCGCCCGGTGGTGCGGAGGCTGACCTGGGCAATGGACAGCAAAGAGCGGAACAAGTCGCGGCGGCTGCCGAGGCCGTCGGCAGCGATTCCGCCCGTCTGGCAGTCATACACCAGGTCGCGCCAGGCCGCCACCGCCACCGCTGGCTTCGTGAGCCGGGTCAGCAGCTTCTCTACCGTCGCCTTGGGCGCAGGCGCCCCCGCCAACCACCCGCTCACCGCGTCGTCGACTTTCCCCATTGCAAGACGATGGCGATGAGCCGTTGGGACTGATCGTTCACGTCAACGAGGTCTTGGCCCAATTCAGTCGGCAGAGGCGGGCCGCACCTGGCGACGGCGAGCCGGAGGTCCTTCATCGCCGGCTGCTATCGCCCGCCGCCGAACGGCCCGGTGATCCAGCTTCGAACCTCCGGAAGGGCAAGCGGCAGTGCTACAGCGCGGCTCGACCCCACGACTGGTCATCAGAACGGGTCCACCAGCCAACTGCGTCGTGCGGCTTATCAATCCAACACGGCGTACAACAGAAGGCTGGCTCGGAAGAAAACACAGAGGAGGTATCTCAACGTCCGCAAGCCGAGTCCTCAGGCGTCACGGCGGGCACAGCTTAAATCCGCGCCCGGTTGTAGGCGTTCCACCCGAGCTGCTTACAGCAGGCCGAGCGACGCTGGCGCATCTGCCGGTCTGGCTGGTACCCATAATTGTCATTCTGGGCGCCCTGCCGCCTGCCGCCCGCCCGTCCGCCCGGGAGGCTGTTCGCTGTCCCGCAGGTGACGCGGACTCGGCTGCAGGCACGCTGACGCGCCCACCGCAGAGCAGACGAGGCCGTTGATCGAGTCGTCAAGTCGGTTTATGCGGCTGCGGCCGCCAGAGGTACGGGCCTGCGAGATTCCCGCCGGAGTGGGGACGCCAGTGGCTGCGCGGGTGAGGTGGTGAACCAGCCGCGAAACGCCGACGACCTGGGTGCGGCCACGGCGGCGTGTCCATGCGCTCGCTGGGTCGGGGCCGGGGTAGCGGTTGGCCGCGCTGGGCGGGCCAGGCCCATGGCTCGGCGGGCGGTGCGGGCGGCGTCGCACATGCCGCGCTGGTTGACGCACTGCAGGTTGTGGCAGTCGCCGCGGTTGTCGGGCTGGTGCGCGCCGATCACATCAAGGGCGAGCCGCCACAGGAGCGGGTCGGTCACATCATCGGGCATCACAGCGAGCAGGCTGAGGCGTTCACGAGGCATGGCGGAGTCCTCTCGTCGATGGGTTATGTCGTCTGCAGCTGCGAGGCGGACGGACAACGGACACGATCGACGCTCGTCTTTGACGGAAGGTCAAGTCGTCTCGCTTGAGCGGCTAGCCCGGGCTGGCGGCGTAGAGGTACGCGTGGCAAAAGAACCCACTGGTCGTTCATGCAAGGAGGGGCCGTGGCTGCGGTTCGGGCAGTCCCTCGATCGCCGACGGCATGGTCCGGTGGCGCTTGCCGCCGAAACGCCGCGCGGGCTGGTACGGCAGAGGGCTTGTCAGGCTGGCGACGCCCCACGCCGACGCGTCGCTCCCGCCGTCGGTGGCGCTTGTGCGGGCCACAGCCTGATCTGACATCGGCCTGTCGTCCGCGCCGCCGGGTGCCTGGCAGGTCGTGCGTCTGCCGATGGGACGTCCGGTGATCACCCAGGCCCGCCCCCGGGAGACGGCCGTAGCCGAGGTCGGCACCGGTGGCGTTTCGTAGTGTTCAGGCGGGTGATGGCGGCGGTTGTCGGTGGGAGGGTGAGCGGTGGCGCGTACCTGGCTGTCCGTCCGGGTCGAGTTGGTCTCCGGTCGCGGCGTCGACCTGTGGCCTCGGCCGGGCAGGGTCTTCGCGGCGAGCCGGTCGCATACCTTCGCCCAGCTCGCTGACGCGATCGACCTGGCGTTCGCCCGCTGGGACCTGGCCCACATGCACATGTTCACGCTGGCCGACCAAACCCAGATCACGCCGCATGAGCTGTGGGACGGCGAGGCACCCGAGGGCAGCATCGACAGCGACCGAACCAAGCTGAGTCGCCTGGGTGGCGGCGAGCAGTTCGCGTACGTGTTCGACTTCGGTGACGACTGGGCGCACCTATGCACGGTCGCCGAGTCCCGCATCGACCCGCTGGAGACGCTCGGCGGTCTGCCCAGCGAGCCGATGCCCTACTTCGGGTGGGGTGACCTGCCCGATCAGTACGGGCGGCGTTGGGACGGCGACGACGGCGAGGCACCGCCGCCGAAACCGCCGCGGCGACCGCTTGCTGAACTTCCACCGCTGCTGCCGTGGTGGGGACCCCGCCAACGCGGACAGTAGCGGTCCCGAAGTCGTCGGACGGCACGCACCGTCGCGGGTTCACCTGTCCGCGCGCACGGGGCGAATGCCGGGCGACGGGGCTTTTGATCAACGAGATGAACGGCGGGAAGAGGTAAGGGCAGCCTGTTCGCCGGCCAGGCTCTGATAGCCTGCCCCGGCCCGGGGCGCCCGGCGACAGGCGGTTGTCCAGGTCCGAGTGAGGAGCGTGAGGCCGGCCTGTCCGCTCTGCGGACGGGCGCTCGGGCACGTGATCGGCGACGGGCAGGACCCCCGATGGCGCGCCGGGCCGTTCCTGGTGCCCGGGGCAGCTTCGGGCACCAGTGGTGCGGGCAACCTCCGTAGCGTTGCTGTCCGCGCCGAAGACGGATGGGTCAACTCTCCTGAGGATCTGCGCTGCGGGCCCGATCGGCATTGGACTGCATTCCCGCGGGTGGTTCATCCGTGACTTCAGGTAGCGGGCGCCGAAGGCGGCCAGTCATCCAGACCAACGTCGACGGCGTCCACGTTCGGCAAGCGGTGGGCCACCGCACCGACGGAGGTGGATGCATTGGTCACCTCATCGCGACTGGAAGGATCACCAAGTTCCTGATGAGGGCTCCGGGTCCGACCGTGGCAGCGTGGTGGCGAGGGCGGCAACCGGCCGACCGGCCACGAGGGCGGGTGGGCGAGGCGACGCGGTCAACGCCGAGCTGCGGGCGGGCAGGGAGTTTGTTGCTGATCATCTAAGAGTGGGTGGTCTTCGACCATTGCTCTGGCGCGACGGAAAGTCAACGCCTTGCGCCAGTCACCTTCACGGCGGCGTCTGGCGAACGTCGCCGTCATGGCGGCCGCGCCCGCCGCCGGTTGAAATCGGGCCGGTCCACTGGGACGTTCAGCCTGATCATTGGCCGCCATGAGGGACGATCTTGAGCCCGCCGCCATGGAACGTCGGCAGGCTCCCTGGGGGAGTAGCAGAAGGAGACTCCCTGCTGTGCAGGGAGTCTGGAATTGTCACCGCCGGTGACGCGGGACGGTCACCGGCAGTGTGCTGCGCTGACAGCCGCATCCGGCGCTGGACGAGGCTGCGATGGTCGTGAGCGGTGGTGAAGGCGCGGTGAAACCCCAGGGGAAGACGTCACGGAAGACCCAAAACGAGCGGGCGGCGCGCCTCATCGAGGCGGCCACAGGCCCCAGGCCGCAGGCACCGGCGAACAACGCACCACGCCCCTACTGCTCCCATGTGTAAACCGTCATTTGTGTGCTCTGGCGAACGCCTGCGGAACTCACAACCACTCACAGCGCTTCGTTCGCACCGGGCGGGCCAGCGGCCAGGCGGATCCTCGGTCGGCGTTCTGAGCAGGGGCTACGAGAACGAGTGGCCCACGCACCCGGGTGAACGACGGGGAATCTGGGGGACGTTCAGGCCGCCGGCGCTCCCAGCGACTCACACCGGCTCACAGGCGCTCACAGTCGGCTTGGGCGGGTGGCGACGAGGCTGGCAGGCCCCGGAGGTGGCAGCGGCGCCCGCGGGCCCACGCCGGATCTCGATCATGATGGCTCTGCCGCGCTCGCCGGGGCACGGTGTCGGCGTTTTGCCCTTACGCCGGACGTCATTCTGCGGCGGCAGGACACGCCCGCCCCGAGGCGCAACCGGACGCGTGTCACGCCACCCGCGATGTCAACGAGGCTTGTCGATGGACACGGCGTGACCGCACGGCGGACGCTGGCCATGGCCGAGATGCCGCGAGGGACGGCGACACCGGCCGCGTATCCGGACAGGCGCGTGACAACAACCATTGTCCATTCGTCGATGTCAATTGATACCGAAGTGCGCCGACGTGGCTTCAAGATGGCCACGCCACCCGCGTCTGCGACGCCGCCCGCCAGCGGCCACGGCGCTGGCCAGCACGCTCCGACCGGCGTCCGGGACGCTGACCACGTCATCGATGTAAGTCGTTGACAGAATGTCCGACAGGGGCACTGAGCAGGGCTGGGACACTCTCGCGGGCACGTGCCACGGGCACCCGGCGCCGTGGGCTGGCCACATCTACGCCTTCGCGCCGACGCTGGCCATACCAGCGCGACACCAACCGCGGCCACGCGGACAGCCACGTCAACGACCCAGCCCATGGCCGCGTCCACCGTGGCGCCGACGTGTCCGACGGCCACGGTGTCCCCCCACCAAGCCGAGCGCCATCAGCAGGCTGTCGCTGTCATGGACGGACTGAGATGTCCGCGCCACGGTGACATTCCCGTGGCCACGGTGTCGAACGGCGCGAACCGTGACACCCACCCCTCTCATCGACCGCCGCCACTGTCGCAGCGGCCGGCACCGGCTCCGGCGGTC
Organism: Micromonospora sp. URMC 106; assembly: GCF_051386395.1. Lineage (NCBI taxonomy): Bacteria > Bacillati > Actinomycetota > Actinomycetes > Micromonosporales > Micromonosporaceae > Micromonospora > Micromonospora sp. URMC 106. The sequence continues at coordinate 4,020 of NZ_JBPQTP010000024.1, read as the reverse complement.
AGCCACCGGGCGCGGGCGTGTACCCCGGCGACGCGGCCGATAGGCAGCCCTGTGAGTCGCTGTGAGCGGCTGTGAGTGGGACAGGCGTTCGCCAGAGCACACAAACGCGGGTTTAAGGATGTCAGCGCACGGCATGCGCGGCGCGGAGCCGACATCCAGATCAGCGAGCACCGCCTGCACCACCACTATCCTCTCCACCCGCCGGCCTGTACCACTCCGGCCCAACCCGGACCGACCCGATCGCGGGCGATCTGTCGGCACCGGTCACCCGTGTGGCGCGCCGATGCCCGACCGGCGTCCGCTGCGGTGCCGGATTGGCCTGCCGCGTCACCGTCACCGCCCACTCCCATCCCGGCGAATGTTCCCCTTGCCTGTCTCGATCATCGGAAGGACCACGTCGCGATGACCACCCCTCACCACCACTCCAGCCACGTACCTCCTGCCCGCCCGTCTGGGGACGGCTCAGACGACACATGGACCACGGAGCGGATTCGCGCCCTGGGTCCGGTCACCGACCTGACCACCGCAGCGCGGATCTTCGGGCTGTCCCGGTCGGTCGCCTACGACCTGGCCAAGCGCGGCCAGTTCCCGGTCGCGGTGCTGCGTTTCGGCAGCCGCTACCGGGTGCCGGTCGCGGCCATCCTCCACGCCCTGCACCTACCGCCCGGCGACGACCCCGGGCACTCGACCGAACCACCCGACGGCGACTTGATTCCGGGCGGAAGGCACGCGTGGATCACCCCGTACCGAATCCACAGCCACCGGCTGCCGCCCCCGACCGAAGGGAACACCTGATCATGGCGGAAGGATCCGTCTTCAAACGCTGCTCCTGCCGCGACAGCGACGGCCGTAAACTCGGCAATCGCTGCCCCCAGCTACGCCGTTCGGGCGGGGCGTGGAGCCCCACCCACGGCCGGTGGGCCTACCAACTCGAACTACCCACCCACCCCGGCCGACCGCGCCGGCAACTGCGCCGCAGCACCTTCGACACCCGCGACGCCGCCACCACCGACCGCGACCACGCCAAAGCCCTACTCGCTCTCGCCTGCGACGACGCGGCTGTCGCGGCAGAGATCGCCGACATGCTCCTCGCCGTCACCTGCGGCGCCCCGCTACCAGACCGCGACACCATCGCCCGGCGAGTCCGGGCCGGGCTGCCCGCCACCGTCACCACGACCGTCGGCGAATACCTGCACTCGTGGCTGGCGTCCCGCCGCAACCTACGCAGCATCCAACCCAACACCCTGCTGGCCTACGAGTCACACATCCGCACCCACCTGGTCCCGCACCTCGGCGCCATCCCTCTGGTGAAACTGCGGGTGGAACACATCGAGGCGATGTTCACCGCCATCGCCGACCGCAACACCGCCATCGAGATCGCTCGACAAAGCGACAAGCCCTGGATCCGCGCCACCGTCCGCGGCCAGCGCACCACCAGCCCCGCCAGCATGCACCGCATCCGAGCCACCCTGCGCAAGGCACTCAACGACGCCATCCGCCGCGGCAACAACCGGCTCATCGACTTCAACCCCGCAGCCCACATCGAACTGCCCTCCGGAGCACGCCCCAAAGCCCGGGTGTGGACCGTCAACGCCGTACAACGCTGGCGCGACACCGGTGAGCGGCCCAGCCCCGTCATGGTGTGGACCCCGCAGCAGGCCGGCGCGTTCCTCGACCACGCCGAGGAGCACGACATCGCCCTCTACCCACTGTTCACGCTGATCCTGCACCGGGGCCTGCGCCGCGGTGAGGCCGTCGGACTCACCGACACCGCCGTCGACCTCGACAACTCACTGATCAGCGTCACCCAACAGATCGCCACCCACGGCTACACACCCGTGATCAAGAAGGTCAAGTCCGAGTCCGGCAACCGGATCATGGCCCTGGCCAGCGTCACCCATACCGTCCTGCGCGCCCACCACACCCGCCGCGCCCAGTGGAAACTCGCCTGCGGCGCCGCATGGCCCGACACCGGACTGTTCTTCGTCCAACCCGACGGGCGGCCCTGGCACCCCAACACCGTCACCGACCGATTCGAAGCCCTCGTCCGCGACGCCGGACTACCCCCGATCCGGCTGCACGACCTCCGGCACTGCGCCGCCACCTACCTCAAAGCCGCCGGCGCCGACCTCAAAGACATCCAGGAACTCCTCGGCCACTCCTCCATCGCCATGACCGACGTCTACACCTCCGTCATCGCCGAACTCGACGTCGAACGCGCCAAAGCCGAAGCCGCCGCCAAACTCCTCCCCCGCCGCCGACCCCGCCCAGCCGCGTAGGCGACAACGCCCACCACGTCGCGGCTGCCAGCCGAAGAGCAGCCGCCCCGACGTACCAACCACAAACCCAGGCCCGCTCCGCGGTGGGTGGGTCGGCGGCAGACAGGATGGCAGCAGCAGGGGGAAAGCGGCGGGTGGCCGAGGCGCATAAGGGTCAGCGCCAGCTAGCGATCTGAGGAGTACGGCACCGCACTGAAACGATACGGCCGGTCTGAGGATCGATGACGAATTCGACGCTCCGCCTCATGGCTGTCTGAGTAGCCGCCTGATCTGGTTGCGCCGCAGGAGACCCGCAAACCGACACTGGGTCAACCCGCAAGGGTCCCGCCGGCTCGCCCGTGAGGCACGTTAGGCCCAGCGCCACGCCGACGGCAATGACAAACCGAGGTTGCACGTGTCGCTGAGGCGGCGAGCTGCGCGGCGGCGCATCCAAATCAATAACCGACATACAGCACGGTAGCGTTCGGGATGGCCTGAAAACCATCTTCCGATCCGAACCGGCCTGGCAGTAGGGCCCTCTGCCCTGCTCGTGAACGCGAGCCAAGGCTGTCAACCCGTTGACGCAGTCGGCTCCCGAATGCCCAGGCGATCGCCAAGCCGGCGGGAACCTGGGCTTATAGGCCCGTGGATACCCGGGCAGGTCAGCTCAGAAGCGGAGTTACAGCGCCTGATGACCGGGTGGCGTGGCGCCCTGGCCGAGAGTAACCGTCCTGGCCTGCAAGCCAGAGTGACGCAGGAACTTGTCCACCAGCCTGGCCGGTCCGCCGATGCAGGTCCAGTCGTCATCCCAAAGCGTCGAAACCAGCCACGAACGGTCTGTGGGGAACATCAAGTTAGGCAAGGCGCCCTTCCAGAACGACCAGTCGCCGTTCTGGCGCCAGGTGGCAGCCTGCTCAGGCCCGGCCTCAACCAGCACGTAGTGCCAGCCCGTATACAAGGTGACTTTGGGCGCGTCGGGGAAGACGACGTCGTCGGCGCCGGTGTCGAGATACCCCAACCACCACGGCTGGCTCGCCGACTGCTCGCCGAGCAGTGCGAGCACGGCCCGGTCATGTTCGTCCTGTCCCTCGCCTCCATAGGGCAGGACGACCGTGGCGTACGCCTCGAAAACCGGCGGGATGGCGGCGGTGATAGTCCGGCCCACGGACGTGCCATCGGCGATCCACCCGACCTCAGCGCTCGTTCCGATGCGCCACATGCTTCCGTCTCTGGACCTCGTGACCATACCGCCAGGCTAAAAGGCCCGCAGAGCCTCGCGCAGCGACGCGAAGCGCCCTTGACCTTGGAGGGGCGGCCCCGCACACTCCGCGCCGCATCCCACCAAGGCCGGCGTTGACTCGTCCTACGGCGCGGCGGTCCCACGGCCGCCGCGCCCGACCGGGCGGCGGCTCGTGCTGCTGCGGACTCAGTACAGACTGGCAGCGTTGGCCCGAATCGTGCCGCGGTTCGTCCGGGTCTCCGACATCGAGGCTGGCCAGGGGTTTCCGTGGTGGGCCGCCTGGGACTCGAACCCAGAACCTAAGGATTAAAAGTCCTCAGCTCTGCCATTGAGCTAACGGCCCGCAGGCCCACAGGTTACCCGACGCGTGCAGGCCTGGCGTGCGCGCTCGCTCGCGTATCTGGATCTTCGCGGATACGTCGTGGGCGGGGTCAGGTGTCCTGCTCGTGGTGGTGGCCTTGGGCTGCGGGGTTGAAGTCGATGAGCCGGTTGTTGCCGCGGCGGATGGCGTCGTTGAGTGCC